>CAXTTH010000146.1:0-5905 GCA_964247035.1 uncultured Acetobacteraceae bacterium | reverse complement strand
GACGCCGCCGCCCACGGCGCGCTGGCCGGGGCTGTACGGGTCGGTGCAGGCGCCGAGCCCCAGAGCCAGGGCCAGCGTGGTCACGCTCAACAGCTTCATGGTCATGGTCCTCTCCATTGCAGTGCAGCCGGCCTTCCGGCCCTGGCTGGATCAACGCTTGTCACGGTCGCCGGGCTTCTTTTGGCGCACGAGTGACAACATCGCCCTAACATGGCGCTGGCATGGCCGGTTGCCGCGTCGGCTGCGGCATCCTGGGGCGGGCTTGCCCCGGGCAGGGCAGGCGACTAAGCCCACGCCTCCGCCCCGGCCTGCCTCATCTGGAACTTGCGTCGTATGTTTGGATCCCTGTTCGGGTTCATGTCCGCTGACATGGCCATCGATCTCGGCACGGCGAACACCCTGGTGTATGTCAAGGGTCGCGGCATCGTGCTGGACGAGCCCTCCGTCGTCGCCATCGCGGACGTGCGCGGCAAGAAGCAGGTGCTGGCGGTGGGCGAGGAGGCCAAGCAGATGCTCGGCCGCACGCCGGGCAACATCTCCGCCATCCGCCCGTTGCGCGACGGGGTGATCGCCGACTTCGAGGTGGCCGAGGAGATGATCAAGCACTTCATCCGCAAGGTGCACGCACGGCGCGGCTTCTCCTCTCCCATGATCATCGTCTGCGTGCCGTCCGGCTCGACTGCCGTGGAGCGCCGCGCCATCCAGGAGAGCGCCGAATCCGCCGGCGCCCGCAAGGTCATGCTGATCGAGGAGCCGATGGCCGCCGCGATCGGCGCCGGGCTGCCGGTCACGGAACCGTCCGGCTCCATGATCGTCGATGTCGGCGGCGGCACCACGGAAGTGGCGGTGATCTCGTTGGGCGGCATCGTGTACAGCCGCAGCGTGCGCGTCGGCGGCGACAAGATGGACGAGGCGATCATCAGCTACATCCGCCGCAACCACAACCTGCTGATCGGCGAAAGCTCGGCCGAACGCATCAAGATCGACATCGGCGCAGCCTGCCCACCCGACTACGGCGAGGAGGGGCCTTACCGCGAGGTGAAGGGCCGCGACCTGATGAACGGCGTGCCGCGCGAGGTGCATGTCAGCCAGCGGCAAATCTCCGAGAGCCTGGCCGAGCCGGTCAGCGCGATCCTGGAAGCGGTGAAGGTGGCGCTGGAGAACACCCCGCCGGAGCTGGCCGCCGACATCGTGGACAAGGGAATCGTGCTGACGGGCGGCGGCGCCCTGCTATACCGTCTGGACCAGATCCTGCGGGACGCCACCGGGCTGCCCGTGGTGGTGGCCGAGGACCCGTTGTCCTGCGTGGCGCTCGGCACCGGCCGCGCGCTGGAGGAGATGAAGCGGCTGCGCAACGTGCTGACATCCATGTACTGAGAGGGTCCGTCCCGTCTTGATCCGGTTGTCCATCCCCGTCCGCCAGGCGCTGTCCCGCCTCACGCTGCCCGTGCTGATTGCGGCGGCGTTCGGTGTCATGCTGCTCGGCAAGGCGGATGCCGGGCTTGCCGCCCGCGCGCGCATGGCGCTGGCCGACGCCCTGGCGCCGCTGTTCGGCATCGTGTCCGAGCCGATCGCCACCGTGCACCACGCGCTGGCCGGCGCCGGGGATCTGCTGACGCTGAGCCGCGAGAACGCCCGGCTGCGCGAGGAGAACGACCGGCTGCGCCAGTGGCAGGCCGTCGCCATGGCGCTGGACGCCGAGAATGCCTCGCTCAAGGCCAACCTGAACTGGATACCGGACCCGGCGCCCTCCTTCGTCACCGCGCGCGTGGTGGCGGATGCGGGCGGGATGTATGCCCGGGCCGCGCTGCTTTCCACCGGCCCGAACAGGGCGATCGCCAAGGGGCAGATCGCGCTCGATGAGCACGGCCTGGTGGGCCGGGTGACGGAGGTGGGGATGCGCAGCGCCCGGGTGCTGCTGATCACCGACATCAACAGCCGCATCCCCGTGACGCTGGAGACCAGCCGGGGCCGCGCCGTCTTGGTCGGCACCAACAACGCCCGCCCCCGCCTGATGTTCTGGCCCGAGGGCAGCATGCCGGCGGAGGGCGAGCGCGTGATGACCAGCGCCGAGGCCAACGCGTTCCCGTCCGGGCTGCCGATCGGGGCGGTGCACTACACGTCCAGCAACGTGCCGGAGGTGGAGCCGTTCGCCCGGCTGGACCGGCTGGAGATGGTGCGCGTGTTCGACTACGGCCTGACCGGCATCCAGCCGCCGGAGAGCGCCACCCGGCTCGCGGCGGACCGCAAGCGGTGACGGCGCCAGGCTGATGCAGGTCCGCTGATGGACAAGACGCCCGGCATCCGGCCGCGCCAGACGCTGTGGCGGCAGCTCGACGCCGCCTCCCGCGCGGCGTTCCCGGCGGCGTGCACCGCCCTCGTGCTGCTGGCGACCTCGTTCCCGGTCGGGCTGCCCGGCCAGGCGGAATGGCAGCCGGCAGCGGCGCTGGCTTGCGTGTTCTTCTGGTCGCTGTTCCGCCCCGCTTCCATGCCGCCGGCCGTGGTGTTCGCCCTCGGGCTGCTGGCCGACCTGCTCGGGCTGTCGCCGCTCGGGGCCAACGTGCTGGTGCTGCTGATCGTGCACGGGTTGGCGGTGCGGTGGCGCCGGGTGCTGGTGCGGCAGGGCTTCCTGGTCGTGTGGCTGGCCTTCGTGGCCGTGGCGGCCGGGGCGGCGCTGCTGGAATGGGCGCTGGTCTGCGCGCTGACGGTGCGGCTGTTCCCGCCGTCGCCGGCGCTGTTCCAATGGGGGCTGACGGCCGGGCTGTATCCGGTGCTGGCCCTGCTGTTCACCCGCGCGCACCGCGGCCTTGCCGACCCGAACCAGGCATGAGGCGCTGGTGAAGCGGGAGAACAGGATCACCGGCGTGTTCACCCGCCGCGCCCTGCTGCTCGGGGCGGGGCAGGTGGGGGTGATGGGGCTGCTGGCGGCCAAGCTGTACCAGGTGCAGGTGGCGGAGGGCGCCAAGTACACCACCCTGGCCGAGAGCAACCGCATCAGCGCCCGGCTGATCGCCCCGCCGCGTGGCCGCGTCCTGGACCGCTTCGGCGTCGTGGTGGGCGGCAACAAGCTCAACTGGCGCGCCCTGCTGATGGTGGAGGAGACCGCCGACGTCGCCGCCACGCTCGACGCCTTCGCCCGCGTGGTGCCGCTGGCCGACCACGAGCGCGCCCAGCTCGACCGCGAGATGCACCATCGCCGCCGCTTCATCCCGCTGGTGGTGCGCGAGTTCCTGACCTGGGAGGACATGGCCCGCATCGAGGTCAACGCGCCCGACCTGCCCGGCATCCTGGTCGATGTCGGCACCTCGCGGCTGTATCCGGAAGGCGAGGCGCTGGCCCACGTGGTAGGCTACGTGGCGCCGCCCTCGGAGGAGGACATGGGCAACGAGCCGATGCTGGCGCTGCCCGGCATCCGCGTGGGCCGGGCCGGGGTCGAGAAGTTCCACGACCTCAAGCTGCGCGGCCGGGCCGGCGCCGTGCAGATGGAAGTCAACGCGGTCGGCCGGGTGATCCGCGAGCTGGACCGCCAGGAAGGCACCCAGGGCCAGGACCTCGGCCTGACCATCGACCTCGCCTTGCAGCAGCAAGTGCTGGCCCGCATCGCGGAGCGCAGCGCCTCGGCCGTGGTGATGGATTGCCGCAACGGCGAGGTGCTGGCCATGACCACCACGCCCTCCTTCGACCCGAGCCTGTTCAACTCCGGAGTCTCGCAGGCGCAGTGGGTGGAGTGGACCAACAACCGCCGCGCCCCGCTCATCAACAAGGCGACCGCCGGCGTCTATCCGCCCGGCTCCACCTTCAAGATGGCAGTGGCCATGGCCGGGCTGGACGAGAGGGTCATCGGCCCCGGCGACCGCATCTCCTGCCCCGGCTTCATCGACGTGGGCGACACCCGGTTCCACTGCTGGAGCAAGCACGGCCACGGCTCCCTGGACGTGCAAGGCGGCTTGAAGCACTCCTGCGACGTGTTCTTCTTCGAGCTGGCCCGGCGCGTCGGCATCGACCGGTTGGCGGCGATGGCCAACCGCTTCGGCATCGGCGTGGACCTGGACATCGAGCTGCCGGGCGCGCGCAAGGGCCTGATGCCCACCAAGGCCTGGGGCCAGGCCCGCGGCCACCAATGGGGCCCCGGCGACACGGTGAACGCCGGCATCGGCCAGGGCTTCGTGGAGGTCACGCCGCTCGCGCTGTGCACCTACGTCTCGCGCATCGCCACCGGGCGGGCGGTGCAGCCGCATCTCACCCGCACGCTGGGCGGCGTGGCGCAGCCGGGCGCGGCGCCCACGGACTGGCCCGGCATGAACCTGTCCGAGCGCCACCTGCAGCTGTGCCGGGAGGGCATGTTCGCCGTGGTGAACGAGGCTGGCGGCACCGCGCCGCTGGCCCGGCTCGGGCTGCCCGGCATGCAGTTGGCCGGCAAGACCGGGTCCAGCCAGGTGCGCCACGTCTCGCGCGAGCTGCGGGAGCACGGCAACTTCAAGTCCGAGAACCTGCCCTGGGAGTACCGCCCGCACGCGCTGTTCGTGGCCTTCGCGCCGTACGACGCGCCGCGCTACGCCGTGAGCCTGGTGATCGAGCACGGCAATGCCGGGGCGGCGGCGGCGGCGCCGCTGGCGCGGGAGATCATGGTAGACGTGCTGACGCGGGACCCGGCGAACCGGGTGGAGCCGCAGGGCCAGACGGTGGCGGACCGGGCGTGACCGCATGATCAACGAGCGCCGCCTGATCCGGGCGGAGCCGTCCTTCGGTCTCACCACCAAGCTGTACCAGATCTCCTGGAGCTACGTCCTGCTGATCTGCGCCCTGGCCGGGGTCGGCTACGCGGCGCTGTACTCGGCCGCCGGCGGCTCCCCGGAGCCCTACGCCTCCAAGCAGGCCATCCGCTTCGCCTTCGGCCTGGTGATGATGCTGTGCGTGGCGCTGGTCGACATCCGCCTCATCGCCCGGCTGGCCTGGCCGTTCTACGCGCTCTCGCTCGGCCTGCTCGCCATGGTGCTGCGGGTCGGGCACGTGGGCAAGGGCGCGCAGCGCTGGATCGAGTTCGGCGGCACCCAGCTGCAGCCGTCCGAGCTGATGAAGATCGCCCTGGTGGTGGCGCTCGCCGCCTGGTTCCACCGCGCGACCTGGGAGCGGATGGGCAACCCGCTGTTCCTGGTCCCGCCCGCCCTGGCCGTGCTGGCGCCCGTGGCGCTGATCCTGAAGGAGCCGAACCTCGGCACCGCCGTGATCACCGGGCTGGTCGGCGCGTGCATCTTCCTGGCTGCCGGGGTGCGCTGGTGGAAGGTGGCGCTGGTGGCGCTGCCGATCCCGTTCGCCGCCCGCATCGCCTACGGCACCCTGCACGGCTACCAGCGCCAGCGCATCGACACCTTCCTGGACCCGGCGAGCGACCCGCTGGGCGCCGGCTACAACATCCAGCAGTCCAAGATCGCGCTCGGCTCCGGCGGCTTCTGGGGCAAGGGATACCTGCAAGGCACGCAAGGCCACCTGAACTTCCTGCCGGAGAAGCAGACCGACTTCATCTTCACCATGCTGGCGGAGGAGTTCGGCTTCGTCGGCTGCCTGGCCATCATGGGGCTGCTGCTGCTGATCGTGCTGGGCGCCATGGCCATCGCGCTACGCTGCCGCCACCAGTTCGGCCGGCTGGCGGGCTTGGGCATCGCCGTCAACTTCTTCCTCTATGTCGCGGTGAACATCGCCATGGTGACGGGGACCATCCCGGTGGGCGGCGTGCCAATGCCGCTGGTGTCCTATGGCGGGTCGGCGTCGCTGACCGTGATGCTGGGCTTCGGCATCCTGATGAGCGCCTATGTCCACCGTGATGTCGAGTTCAAGGACGGCCGGGAGGACTAGGGTGTGGACTCATTTCAGCCAATTTGTGACGGCGACGGCGAGGCAGATGCCG
>CAXTTH010000145.1:330-5916 GCA_964247035.1 uncultured Acetobacteraceae bacterium | reverse complement strand
GCGCTGGTGGGCGGGGCGAGCCTGGTGGCGGCGGACTTCCTGGCGATCGCGGCGGCGTGCCGGATCTAATGTTCGTCCGGCAAGAAGTCCGGTGAAAGAACCTGGCCCACCGTCCATTCACAGGCCAAAGGAAACGTGGCTTTCGGCAAGCCTGTCTCGCCTGCAGCCTGCGTAACGGCCTGGCGATACGCTGACTGGATAGTGTCCGGCATGGCCGATTGCAGGCTCGGGCTATCGGCAAGGACAAGGTCCATGGCCAGGCGCTGTTCCAGGATCGTTGACCGCCAGCTCTTGCCGCGGCGGGCGGGCTGGTACTCCCATTTCAGCAGATGCGTCAGCAGAACCCTCGACCGGCTCAGCAACTCCCGCTTGTCGCTCCGGCCCAAGCTCTCGATCTCCTCCGCCAGGTTCTCGCTGTCGATGCCCGGCACGCGCAGCAGGCGCAGGCGTGCGGCTTGCTCGTTGAGCCAGGCGTAGAAATCCGCCTCGTAGCCTGGCGAGTCGGCCGTGAACTCCGGGACTTGGACGGCGTCGGCTTTGCCCATGCGTCCTGATACCATGCGCCTGTCAGCACTGCACCTTTCACGCATTCATCGCGTCAGTCCTTCTGATCTCTAATTCCAACAGCGCCCGCTGAAGCGGACATGGCAAATTGCTCGCGGGATGCCGTAAGAATGCCCAGGAACACGCTTGCGAACCCCAGAGTCGCTGCGATCAAGGCCTGCCGCAAGCCAAGAACATCGCCGAGCACGCCTCCGGCAACGGCTCCCGCCAATGTTGCCACTGGCAGAACGGAGAACAGCGTTCCCGTCACCCGCGCGAGCATGGCGGATGGCACCGTCTTTTGCATGGAGGTCATGACCGCGACATTGATCAACCCTCCTCCGAATCCGGAGATCGCGTTGCAGGCAGCGAACTCGACTGCCACGAACAAAGCTTCGCCGTTCAACGCGCTCACGCCGCCGAACGAAATCATGAACAGCACCAAGGAGACGCAAAGCAACGCCGCCAGGCTCAGCCTTCGCGAAAACCATCCGGCCAGCATGGAGCCGATGATCGAGCCGGCCCCGCCGAAGACGAGCGCCAAGCTGAACCAGCTTGCGCTCACGCCGAGCTGGCCGACGAGGAACAGCGGCTCCAGCGCGGCGAACATCCCCATGAACAGGAACAACGCGCTGAGCATCACCACCAGGGAGCGCATGTCGCGGTCGCGTCCGATCCAGCCGAACCCGGCCTGCAACCGGACCCAGACGGACCCCTCCGCCAGGTGGCTGGCCTTTGTTGGCATGGGGCCAGGCGGAAGCCATGCCATCAGGGGGACGGCGACGGCAAACGAGAAGGCGTCGATAGTGATGGCGCCTGGAGCGCTGAAGGCCGCGATCAGCAGGCTTGCGAACGCCGGCCCGATCAGCAACGCGCTTGACAGGACGGCTGAGAAGCGCCCGTTCGCGCCCGCCAGCTGGTCCTTCGGCACGACGGAGGGGATAAAGCTCATGAGGGCGATGCGTTCGGCGCTGCCGATCCCGCTGGCCGCGAAGCTCACGCCCATGAGCAGCCCGACCGAGAGCATCTGGGCCGCATGGGCCAGCGGCACGACCGCCAGCACAAGGGCGCTCACCGCGTTGGCGACCAGCAGCACGCGCCGCTTCGGCAGCTGGTCGATGGCCACCCCGGCGAACAGGCTGAACAGGACTCGCGGCAAGGCGCTCGCAGCGCTCAGCAAGCCCATGTCGAACGGCGTCGCATGCAGCAGCAGCACGGCGGTGAGCGGCAGGGCGACGAGCGTCACCTGCGACCCGATCGCGGAGATTGCCTCGGCGGCGATGAGGGTGTGGAACGCGCGGGTCACGCCGTTCCCGGCAGCGTGGGCGCCAGCGCTTCAGGAACTGCCGGCGCAGCATCAGGCATGAAGCCAGCATCCAGCACCTGCTCCGGCGTCCACTCGCAAGCCGGCGGGAACACGTGCTTGGCTTTGTTCGTCTCGATCGCCGCAAGCTTCACGGCATATCCGTACTCGGCCGCGATCACGTCCGGGATGGTCCTTGCAAGGCTTGGGCTGTCGGCCGTGATGACGCCGATACGCTTCCTTTGCTCCTGGATCGTCACCTGCCAACTCACTCCCCGGCGCGCTGGTTGGTACTTCCATTTCAGCAAATGAACGAGCAGGACGTCGATCCGGCTGGCAAGCTTGTTGCGGTCGCTCCGGCCCAAGCTCTCGATCTCCTCCGCCAGGTTCTCGCTGTCGATGCCGGGAATGCGCAGCAATCGCAGCCGGGCAGCCTGCTCCCTCGACCAATCATGAAAATCCGCCTCGTAGCCCGGCGCGTCGTCCGTGAAGATCGGCACCTGGATCGTATCGGTCTTGCCCATGCCCGGATGCTAGCAGCCTGGCGGGCGCCGGGTGTAGCGCAAAGGACGGCTTCGCCGTAGAACCCGGCGATGATCACCGTGCTGCTCGTCGTCCACCTTCTCGTCACCCTGGCGCTCATCGGCGTGGTGCTGATCCAGCGCAGCGAGGGCGGCGGCCTGGGCGTGGGATCGACCCAGGGCATGGGCTCGTTCATGTCCGGGCGCGGCACCGCCAACCTGCTGACGCGCACCACGGCGGTGCTGGCGGCGGCGTTCTTCGTGCTGTCCATGGCGCTGGCCCTGCTCAACCGCGGCACCACGGTGGGCAACAACCGCTCCATCCTGGACGTGACGCCCACCCGCACCGCGCCCAGCCGGCCGCAAGCCCCGCCGCCCGCCAGCGGCGACACGCCGCCGGCCCTGCTCGCTCCCGTCGTGCCCCCTGTGTCCCCGCCGGCACAGCCGACGACGCCCGAGCCTGCGCCAGCCCCGCACTGAGCCGGCCGCGCTATACGCCCGCCCGCTCGGCAGTGTATGGGAGCGGTCCATGACGCGGTTCGTCTTCATCACCGGCGGCGTGGTTTCCTCCCTGGGCAAGGGCGTGGCGTCGGCGGCCCTGGCAGCGCTGCTGCAGGCCCGCGGATACTCCGTGCGGCTGCGCAAGCTCGATCCCTACCTCAACGTCGATCCGGGCACGATGAGCCCGTACCAGCACGGCGAGGTGTTCGTGACCGACGACGGCGCGGAGACCGACCTCGACCTGGGCCATTACGAGCGGTTCACCGGCGTGCCCGCCACCCGCAGCGACAACGCGACCACCGGGCGCATCTATTCGGAGGTGATCGCCAAGGAGCGCCGGGGCGACTACCTGGGCGCCACCGTGCAGGTCATCCCCCACATCACGGACGCCATCAAGGAGGTGATCGTCCGCGACCTGGAGGGGGTGGACTTCGCCCTGATCGAGATCGGTGGCACCGTGGGCGACATCGAGAGCCTGCCGTTCCTCGAAGCCATCCGCCAGCTCGGCAACGAGCTGGGCGCCGGGCGCACCATGTTCGTGCATCTCACGCTGGTGCCCTACATCCCGTCCGCCGGGGAGCTGAAGACCAAGCCGACCCAGCATTCGGTGAAGGAGCTGCAGAACGTCGGCATCCAGCCGGACATGCTGCTGTGCCGCTGCGACCGCGACATCCCCGACGGCGAGCGGCGCAAGATCGCCTCGTTCTGCAACGTGCGGGTCGAGGCCGTGGTGGCGGCGCTGGACGTGGACACGATCTACGCCGTGCCGATCCGCTACCACCAGGAGGGCATGGACGGCGAGGTGCTGCGCCATTTCGGCTTGCCGCAGCACGATGCGAGTCCCGACCTGGCGCGCTGGCAGCGCATCGTGGACATCGTGCGCGCGCCGGAGGGCGAGGTGCGGATCGCCGTGGTCGGCAAGTACACCAACCTGCTCGACAGCTACAAGTCCTTGAACGAGGCGCTGGCCCATGGCGGCATCGCCAACCGGGTGCGGGTGCAACTGGACTGGGTGGACAGCCAGGTGTTCGAGCAGCCCAGCGCCATCGCGCGGCTGGAAGAGGTGCACGGCATCCTGGTGCCCGGCGGCTTCGGCGAGCGCGGCACGGAAGGCAAGATCAAGGCGGTGCAGTTCGCCCGCGAGCATCGGGTGCCGTTCCTCGGCATCTGCTTCGGCATGCAGATGGCGGTGATCGAGGCCGCCCGCCACCTGGCCGGGCTGCCCGGCGCGTCCTCTACCGAGTTCGGCCCGTGCGGCGAGGCGGTGGTGGGGCTGCTGACCGAATGGGCGCGCGGCGACGAGATCGAGCGGCGCGCGCAGGATGGCGACCTCGGCGGCACCATGCGGCTGGGCGCCTACCCGGCGACGCTTGGCGAGGGCACGTTGGTGCGGGCGGTCTATGGCGCGGCCGACATCACCGAGCGGCACCGGCACCGCTACGAGGTCAACATCCATTACCGCGAGCAGCTGGAAACGGCCGGGCTGCGGTTCAGCGGCCTGTCGCCAGACGGCATCCTGCCGGAGACGGTGGAGCTGCCGGGCCACCCGTGGTTCGTGGGCGTGCAGTACCACCCGGAGCTGAAGAGCAAGCCGCTCGATCCGCACCCGCTGTTCCGCGGCTTTATTGCGGCTGCGGTGAAGCAGGCTCGGCTGGTTTGATGCCCAACGTAGCTATCCGCAGCGTCACCCTGGGCAATGCCTGTCCCTTCGCCCTGATCGCCGGCCCCTGCCAGATCGAGAGCGAGGCGCACGCCTTCGAGATGGCGGAGGCGCTTACTGGCATAGCCCGCGCCGCCAGCGTGCCGCTGATCTACAAGAGCAGCTTCGACAAGGCGAACCGCACCAGCGCCAGCGCCGCCCGCGGCGTCGGCATGGCGGCGGGGCTGGCCATCCTGGCCGCCGTGCGCGAGCGGTTCGGCGTCCCCGTGCTGACCGACGTGCACGACGCCGCGCAGTGCGCCCCGGCGGCCGAGGCGGTCGATGTGCTGCAAATCCCCGCCTTCTTGTGCCGCCAGACCGACCTGCTGATCGCTGCCGGGGAAACCGGGGCGGCGGTCAACGTGAAGAAGGGCCAGTTCCTGGCGCCGTGGGACATGACCAACGTGGCCGCCAAGATCGCCGCCACCGGCAACGAGCGCATCCTGCTGACCGAACGCGGCGCTTCGTTCGGCTATAACACGCTGGTGTCGGACATGCGCTCGCTGCCCATCATGGCCCGCACCGGATACCCGGTGGTGTTTGACGCCACCCACTCCGTGCAGCAACCGGGCGGCGGCGGCACCCATAGCGGCGGGGAGCGGGAGTTCGCGCCCGTGCTGGCCCGCGCCGCATTGGCGGTGGGCGTGGCGGCGGTGTTCATCGAGTGCCACCCGGACCCGGACCGCGCCCCGAGCGATGGCCCCACCATGATGGCGCTGCGAGACATGCCGGCGCTGGTGGCGCGGCTGGCGGCGTTCGACCGGCTGGCGAAGGCGGCTTAGCGCCGGCGGAACGGCCAGGTCACGACCTCGCCGGCGAACAGCGCCCACCAGACCAGAACGGGTTGCAGCAGCAGCCGCGGCACATGGTACCACAGCCCCAGATGCACCCCGGGCAGCCCGCCCATCGCGTGCTTGACGTTGGCCGGATAGACGCACACCGCATACAGCGCCAACCCGATCCCGGCGGCCCGGCGGAAGCGCGCCGTCAGCAGCCCCGCCGCCCCGGCCAGCTCGCAC
>CAXTTH010000145.1:0-278 GCA_964247035.1 uncultured Acetobacteraceae bacterium | reverse complement strand
GACCTGGCGCGGGAACGGCACCCATCCCGGCGTGATCAGCAGGAACGGCGCCGGCATCGCGAGGTGGAACACGCCGGCGAGCAGGTAGAGCCCGGCCAGCACGGCCCGCGCGGCTGGCTGCCCTCGCAGGGGCCGGGTCATGGTGGCAATGGGCATCCGGCGCCTCCCTCAAGCATGAGCCTGTGTCATTCCGCCAGCGCCAGCGGCAGGTTGGTGCGCGCGTGCGCGGGGGCCGGCGGCGGCGGCACCCAGGGCCGGTCGCCCCGAGCGTCGCGGTC
>CAXTTH010000144.1:0-5926 GCA_964247035.1 uncultured Acetobacteraceae bacterium | reverse complement strand
CTGTTGAAAAAGTCGGTTGAGCCGGCTCGATACGCCTGATTCAATCCGCTTTGCGGGGCGGGGGATCGGGCGATGATGGGCGAGCGGACTGTGCTGCAAGAGTCGCTGTTCTACAGCTTCAACCTCGACCGGCACGTGCCGATGGACCATTTGCTTCGGTCGGTTGACCGTTTCGTGGACCTCTCCGGCATCCGTCAGCACCTGCAACCCTACTACAGCGAGATCGGCCGGCCCTCGATCGATCCCGAGCTGATGATCCGCATGCTGCTCGTGGGCTACTGCTTCGGCATTCGCTCGGAGCGCCGGCTCTGCGACGAGGTGCACCTGAACCTTGGCTACCGCTGGTTCTGCCGCCTTAGCCTCGATACCGCGGTCCCCGACCATTCGACCTTCTCCAAAGCCCGCCATGGCCGCTTCCGTGATGCGGACCTGCTGCGTGAGGTGTTCGAGACCGTGGTCCGGCGCTGCATGGCCGAGGGACTCGTCGGCGGCGAGGGGTTTGCGGTCGATGGCAGCCTGGTCACCGCCGATGCCAGCCGGCAACGTGGCATCGAGGATCCGGCCGACCTCAAGCCGGATGCAAGCCGCGCCGTCACCGAGTATTTCGCCGTTCTCGATGACACGGCGTTCGGGGCTGCGACCACGGTGCAGCCGAAGTTCGTCTCGCCAGTCGATCCCGCCGCACGCTGGACGGCCGCCAGCGACGGACCTGCCGTGTTTGCCTATGCCGACAACTACCTCATCGACCTGAAATGCGCCGTTATCCTCGATGTCGAGCCGACCACGGCGGTCCGGCAGGCCGAGGTCGGCGCGGCCAAGACCATGATCGCCCGCACCGCCGAGCGCCTGGACGTCGAGCCGGCCCGGCTGGCTGCCGATACCGGCTACGGCTCGGCCGAGATGTTGAACTGGCTCGTCGCGGAGCGCGGGATCGAACCGCACATTCCGGTCTTCGACAAGTCGGCCCGCAAGGACGGCCCACTGGCGCGCGCCGACTTCACCTACGACCATGCCGGCGACGCCTACACCTGCCCGGCCGGCAAGCTGCTGAGCAGCCGCGGCACGCGGGTCAACGACGGTGCCACCCTGATCTATCGGGCGAGCACCTACGACTGCTCAGCTTGTGGAATGAAGCCGCGCTGCTGCCCGAACACGCCAGCCCGCAAGGTCCCCAGAAGCATCTACGAGGGCGCACGCGACATGGCCCGGGAGATCGCTGAAACCGACGCCTACGTCGTGTCCCGGCGCGAGCGGAAGAAGGTCGAGATGCTCTTCGCCCATCTCAAACGCATTCTCAGGCTGGACCGCCTGCGATTACGCGGCCCCAACGGTGCCAGAGACGAGTTCCTCCTGGCAGCCACGGCACAGAACCTTCGCAAACTGGCGAAGCTGGTGCCATTCCCTCAGTCCATCATGGGCTGAGGGCCACGAGCCCTCGACAAGCCGGCCACTCCAGCCAGTCCCACAAGCGCCTTTTTCAACGCAATCGACCCATAGCAGACCCTAATCGCCTACCGGCATAATGGGATGTGGTGTATGGCGTTATGCGATCTCTCGCCCTTTTAACACGCCCTGGTAGCCCTGCGCCTCTGGAGTAAACCAAACCAAATTCTTCGATCCCGCATAGATGCAGAGGCGACCACATTGATTACACTCGTAAGCACATCGTTGCATCGGTATTTCAGCTCTTAGCCGCGCACTATCATCTTGATGTTGTTCTCCGGCCCTGAAACGATCTTGGTCCGCCAAGACATACGCTTTTGTGGGGATATTGTCGGTATTATCGAAGATGACATGGCCGCAGTGGCACCGAATTTTCATGGCGCACTACATACAATCGATACGAAAAACCATCAAGCATTCGAGGTCTAGTTCAGCTTTCCACCAAATGCGGACGGCTTGAATCAAGCTGCGGCAGCCCCGAAGGTGACAGCTTGGCAACCGTCGGGTAAGCCCGCATCACCACACCGCCACCCTACCGCCCCTGGGAGCCCGACCGATGCAAGTGACAGAGCGCGTCAAGACGATCCTGAACAACTACGAGAGCGACAATCCCGGCACCAAGGCCAACCTCGCCCGCATCCTGATGGCGGGCAAGCTGGGCGGCACCGGCAAGATGGTCATCCTGCCGGTGGACCAGGGCTTCGAGCACGGCCCGGCGCGCTCCTTCGCGCCCAACCCGCCGGCGTACGACCCGCACTACCATTTCCAACTGGCGATCGACGCCGGGCTCAACGCCTATGCGACGCCGCTCGGCATGATGGAGGCGGGGGCGGACACGTTCGCCGGCGCCATCCCCACCATCCTCAAGGTCAACAGCTCCAACTCGCTGGCCACCGAGAAGGACCAGGCGATCACCGGCGGCGTGCAGGACGCGCTGCGGCTGGGCTGCGCCGCGATCGGGTTCACCATCTACCCGGGCAGCGAGTACGCCTTCGAGCAGATGAACGACCTGCGCGAGCTGACGCTGGAGGCCAAGTCCGCCGGGCTGGCCGTGGTGGTGTGGAGCTACCCGCGCGGCCCCGGCCTGGACAAGGCGGCGGAGACGGCGTTCGACATCTGCGCCTACGCCGCCCACATGGCCGCCTTGATGGGGGCGCACATCATCAAGGTGAAGCCGCCCAGCGAGGTGCTCAGCCTGCCGGCCGCCAAGAAGGTGTACGAGGAGCAGCGCATCGACGGTTCTACTATGGCCAAGCGGGTGGCGCACGTGGTGCAGTGCTGTTTCGCCGGCCGCCGCCTGGTGGTGTTCTCCGGCGGCGAGCACGCCGACACCGAGGGGCTGCTGCACATCGTCCGCGGGCTGGCCGAGGGCGGCGCCAACGGCTCCATCATCGGCCGCAACACCTTCCAGCGCCCGCGCGAGGAGGCGCTGGCGCTGCTGGGCCAGGTGATCGACATCTTCCAGGACAAGCGTTGAGCGGCGCGGGCGGCTGCCAACTGTACTTGGTGACGCCGCCCGCGCTCGCCCCCGCCCGGTTCCGCGACACCTTGGCCGCCGCGCTGGACGCAGGGCCGGTGGCGGCGGTGCAGTTGCGGCTGAAGGACTGGACGGAGGACGACCTGCTGCGCGCGATCGACCTGCTGCGCCCGGTAGCGCAGGAGCGCGATGTGGCGTTCCTGCTCAACGACCGGCCGGACCTCGCTGCCCGCTCCGGCTGCGACGGGGCGCACGTGGGGCAGGCGGACATGGCCGTGGCGGAGGCTCGCCGGGTGCTGAAGGACGGCATGCTCGGCGTGACCTGCCATGGCAGCCGCGACCTGGCGATGGTGGCGGGCGAGGCGGGGGCGGATTACGTGGCGTTCGGCGCGTTTCATCCCAGCGCCACCAAGGAGCCGCCGGAGATGGCGGACCCGGACATCCTGCGCTGGTGGTCGGAGATGATGGAGGTGCCGTGCGTGGCCATCGGCGGCATTACGGCGGCGAACTGCGGCCCGTTGGTGGAAGCGGGGGCCGACTTCATCGCCGTCTCGGCCGGCGTGTGGGGGCATCCGGACGGCCCGGCCGCGGCGGTGCGGGAGCTGTGCGGGCGCCTGGCGAGCTAGCCGCCGTTCGCCTGCGAAAGGCGGTCGGGGCCGCCGCCTATGTCCCGCAGCCTCCAGGCCGGCGCCGTGTTCGGGTTGTCGCAGCCTGCCAGCGCCGCGGCGAGCCCGAGCAGGAGGACGGCGCGAATGACCGTCACAGCAGCCCCTCCTTGCGGAAGCTCAGGCAATGGCCGTTGCCGACGATGACGTGGTCGTGCAGCACCACGCCGAGTGCTGCCACCGCCTGCTTGACCTCGATTGTCATTTCGATGTCGGCGCGGGAGGGCGCCGGGTCGCCGCTCGGGTGGTTGTGCACCAGGATCAGCGCGGTCGCGTGCAGCTCCAGGGCGCGCTTGGCCACCTCGCGCGGGTAGACCGGCGTGTGGTTCACCGTGCCGCGGGCCTGCGCCTCGTCGGCCAGCAGGCGGTTCTTGTTGTCGAGGAACAGGACGCGGAACTGCTCCACCCGCTCGCGCGAGAGCTGAGCGGCCAGGTAGTCCATCAGCACGTTCCAACTGGACAGCACGGGGCCGCTGCGCAGCTCCGGCCGGATCAGCCGCAGGGCCGCGGCCTGCACCGTCTTAAGCGCGGCCGATCCGGCGTCTCCCATGCCGTCCACCGACCGCAGCTCCTGCAACGGCGCGGCGATGGCGTTGGCGAACGAGCCGAAGCGGGCCAGCAGGGCGCGGGCGATCGGCTTGGTGTCGCGCCGGGGCAGCGCCAGGAACAGCACCAGCTCCAGCAGCTCATGGTCCGCCACGCTGTCCGGCCCCGCCGTGAGCAGGCGGGCGCGCAGGCGGTGGCGGTGGCCCTCGGCGCTGGCTGGGGAGGGCGGCGCACGGTCCGGCTCCGGCGGCAGCGTCTCAGGGTCGGCCATGCGGCTCAGGCGCCCGGCAGGGTCCAGGGCGCGAAGCGGGCGCGGACGCCGGGGTCCAGCGGCACCGCGCGCCGGGTCTCGCGGTCGATCAGGACGATGACGGAGACGCCTTCCGCCGTCACCACGCCGTCCTTGGCGATGCGCTGGCGGATGTCGAACGACTTGGCGCCGAACCGGCTGACGGCGCTGCCGATGGCGACCTCGCCGGGCCAGGCCATCTCCCGCTTGAAGTCGATCTCCAGCCGCACGATCACGGCGGAGAGCGGGCCGCCGCGCTCGAACAGGGCGGCGGCGTCCATCAGCTCCGTGCGGCCCGCCTCGAACATCACCGCGTAGACCGCGTTGTTGACGTGGCCCACCGAGTCGTTGTCGCTGAACCGCAGGCGGTGCACCGTCTCGTGCCAGGGCCCGGCCCAGGACCTGGCCGGTTCAGGCATAAGGCGGCTTGGCGTAGCCGGCGGGCGAGTGGGTGAACACCTCGCAGCCGTCTTCCGTGACGCCGACCATGTGCTCGAACTGCGCGGACAGGCTGCGGTCCCGCGTCACGGCGGTCCAGCCATCCTCCAGCACCTTCACCTCCGGGCGGCCGGCGTTGACCATAGGCTCGACGGTGAAGAACATGCCGGGGCGCAGCACCAGGCCCTCGCCGGGACGCCCGAAGTGCAGCACGTTGGGCGCCTCGTGGAAGCGGCGGCCGATGCCGTGGCCGCAGAAGTCCCGCACCACGCTGAACCGCTGCTTCTCCACGTAGCTCTGGATGGCGAAGCCCACGTCGCCCAGCGTGGCGCCGGGCCGGATGACGGCGATGCCGCGCATCAGCGCCTCGTAGGTCACGTCCAGCAGCATGCGGGCGCGGGTGCCGGGCTGGCCGACGGCGTACATGCGGCTGGTGTCGCCGTGCCAGCCGTCCAGCACCACCGTCACGTCGATGTTGAGGGTGTCGCCCTCCATCAGCCGGCGCTCCCCCGGGATGCCGTGGCAGACGACGTGGTTGATGGAGGTGCAGGTGGATTTCGGGTAGCCGCGGTAGTTCAGCGTCGCGGGGATGGAGCCGTGCGACACCATGAAGTCGTGGCACAGCGCATCGAGCTGCCCCGTGGTGACGCCGGGCTTCACGTGGGCGGTGATCATGTCCAGGGTTTCGGCCGCGAGCCGTCCGGCCGCCCGCATGCCTGCGAAGTCGTCCTGCCCGTGGATGGTGATCCTGCGCCCGTCGCTCCCGCCGTCCATCACCGCCCCGCTGCCTTCGAGAGGCTGGAAAATGCGCAAGCCAGCGGCCCGGCGCAAGGCCGCGGCGGCGGTTGAAGCCGGACCGGTCAGCCGTGGACGCGCCAACCCCCTCCGCTGGCGGCCTGACGCCGGTATGAGGGGGGTCGCGCTGCGGCGTGGGCCGGCGCGGACTCAGCCTTTGCACGGCCATGCACCGCGCGAGCAATCTCCTGCGAAGGCCGCTCGAACCGGGCCGTGGAGCGCCACGAGGTCCGCGCCAGGCTGTGCCAGGCCGGCCGCAAGGCCAGGGTGGAT
>CAXTTH010000143.1:0-5930 GCA_964247035.1 uncultured Acetobacteraceae bacterium | reverse complement strand
TGGCGGACCCGGCCTCGGTTGCGGCGCTGTTCGCCACGCTCGCGCGCGAATGGGGCCGGCTGGACGTGCTGTTCAACAACGCCGGCGGCAACGCGCCCGCGACCAATTTCGGCGACCTGACGGACGCGCAATGGGACGGCGTGGTGGCGGTGAACCTGTCCGGCGCGTTCCGCGTGGCGCGCGGCGCGTTCCGCATGATGCGGGACCAACGGCCGCAGGGCGGGCGGATCATCAACAACGGCTCCATCTCGGCCCACGTGCCGCGGCCGGGCTCGGCCCCCTACACCGCGACGAAGCACGGCGTGTCCGGCCTGACCAAGACGATCGCGCTGGACGGCCGGGCGTACGGCATCGCCTGCGGCCAGGTGGACGTAGGCAACGCGGGCACCGCCATGACGGCGCGGATGGCCGCGGGCGTCGCGCAGGCCAACGGCACGATGGCGGCCGAGCCGGTGATGGACGTGGCCAACGTGGCGCGCTCGGTGGCGCTGATGGCGTCTTTGCCGCTGGACGCCAACATCCTGACGCTCACCGTGATGGCCACGGAGATGCCGTTCGTGGGACGGGGCTGAGCGGGCGTCACGCCGCCTCAGCCAACGTCACGCCGCACGCGTCGAACGCCGCGAACAACTGCGCCCGCGCCGCTCCGCCGAGGGGCAGGTGCGGCGGGCGCATCACGTCCCACCCGGCATCGCCCGTGTGCCGCGCCACCAGCGCCTTCAGCCCGGGGATCAGCGCGGCCGAGCTGACCGCCTTGCGGATGGCGGACAGCGTGACCTGCGCCTGCCGCCCCACCTCGTCGTCCCAATGGGCATACACCTGGCCGCCCAGCGCGCAGCCCACGTTGCACGCCGCCGTGATGCACCCGGCGCCGCCCGCGTGCAGCAAGCCGTGCAGCGCCCCGTCATCGCCGCAATAGACCTCGAATCCCTCTGCGGCGAAGTGGTCCACGTAGCTGCGCGTGTTGGCGAAGTCGCCGCTGCTGTCCTTGAGGCCGCGCACCGCGCCCGGGTAGGCCCGCAGCAGCCGGGCGATCAGCGGCACGGTGATCGGCACGGCGGAATGGGCGGGGAAGTGGTAGAGGTAGAGCTGCGCCGCCCCGCCAAGACGCTGGATCAGCTCGGAGAAATAGGCGAACAGCCCGTCCTCGCTGGGGCCTTTGTAGAAGAACGGCGGCAGCACGAGCACGCCGGGGCAGCCCAGGCCGGCCGCGTGGCGGGACAGCGCCACCGTGTCCGTCAGGGCGGAGGTGCCGGTGCCGGGCAGCAGCCGCGCCGGCGGCAGGCCGCGGGCGACGAGGCCCTCCATCAGCTGCATCCGCTCGGAGATGCCGATGCTGTTGGCCTCGCCGGTGGTGCCCAGCACGGCCAGGCCGTTGCAGCCATGGGCCAGCAGCCAGCGCGCGTGCGCGGCGGTGCGGTCCAGGTCGGGCGAGAAATCCGGATGCATGGCCGTCAGCACCGCCGCGTTCACGCCGCCGTAGATCGCATCCTGCATCATCGCCTTCGCCCTCCCCTGCCTTGCCCAGACCCAACCTGGAAACACGTCCTGGGTTCACGACAGCCCCGGGAGCCGATCGGGTTCGGGGCTCAAGCCGGCAGCGCGACGGATTCGGCCTGCGAAAGCAACCAGTCCCGGAACAGCCTGGCGGCGCGGGACAGCGGCGCGCGCCGGGCGACCAGGTGGAAGCTCCGTTCCGAGCGAATCCGGCGCCCTGCCATCCCGCAGAGCCGGTTGCTCCGCAGCAGCGCCGTCGCCAGCGGCTCGATGCCGATCGCGACGCCCGCGCCCGCCAGCGCCAGCTCGTAGAGCAGCAGCGCATCGACGCTGCGGACCTTCAAGGTCGCGATGTCGATGTCGTGGGCGCGCAGCCATTCCCGCCAGAACTCGGGACGATGGTCCGGACTGAGCAAGACGTGGCCTGCAGCTGCTGCCGGGACATCGAGCTTGCCCAGGCGAGCAGGATTCCACACTGGCAGCAGGTGGATCGGCAGGAATGCCGGAGCCGGCATCCCGCGGTCGGGCGCCAGGCGGATCGCCAGGTCCGTGTCGTGCGTGTCCAGGTTCTCCAGGGCAAGCGAGGTGCGCACGTCCACCTCGATGCCGGGGTGGGTGGAGGCGAAGTGCGGCAGGCGCGGCAGCAGCCAGCGGGTTGCGAAGGCCGGGATGGTGGTCAGCTTCACCACGTCCACATCGGTCCTGCGCACGCCAGCCGACGCCGCGCGCAACCGGTCCAGGGCCGGGACGATGCCCGCGTGGAAGGCGGCTCCGGCCTCGGTCAGCGCCAAGCCCCGCGGCACCCGTTCGAACAGGCGGGCGCCGAGCTCTGCCTCGAGCGACGCGATGCGTCGGCTCAAGGCGGGAACCGACATGCCGAGTTCGCCCGCCGCCGCTGCGAGGCTGCCAAGCCGGGCCACCGCCGCCATGGCTTCCAGGGAACGGGTGGAGGGCAGGCGCATGGAGGAGTGCCGAGATGAGAGGGCGACCTTCATAGCCGCGGCCGGCCTGCCTTGCAAAAAGCGCAAGGCACCATCGGAGATCGCAATGGCGGTTGTCGGGATAGCGCCTAGGCTTGTGCGGCCAATCTTCGTGCAACCCGTGCCGGGAGGCTTCCATGCCCAACGCGACCCCGCCCTCAAGCCGCCCTGGCGACCTGGCGACCTCTCCAGGCGCCGATCCGCATCCTGGCGCCGGCGAGCCCGGCCTCCCGCACCGCGGCGTGATCGTGACCGGCGAGAACGGCGCGGATGGACCCAAGGCCTTCTACATCCACATCGAGGCGCAGCCGGGCAAGGAGGGCGAGGTTGTCCAGATGCTGCGCGACATCTTCGATTGCGTGATGGGCGAGCCCGCGACCGGGCCGTGGTTCGGGGTCCGCTACTCGCAGACCACTTTCGGCATCTTCGAGGCGTTTCCAAGCATTGCCGGCCGGGACGCGCACGTGTCCGGCGGCGGCGGCGACATCTTCCGCGATGTCGGGCGCATGAACGACATCCTTGCCTATCCCGCCCACGTTTACCGAGTGGACGTTCTGCTCAGCAAGAAGATGTTCGCGGAGTAAGCGTGCCGCCACATCGAAGCCGGCGCGGCCAGCCGCCGCCCCGCCGCATGGAAAAGCAGCTTACCCCTAGCCTAATCAGCTTGTGCCAAGCCGGCCCGTCGGACTGCTGAGCCCGCACCCCGGCGATGCCTGACGGATCGAACTGATCTACGACAAGGTGATCACCGGGTTCGGGGGCTTGGGCGCGCATTTCGGCTCCGAGCGGCTGGGCGTGGTCCCGGACATCATGACGACGGCCAAGGGCTTGACCGACGTGGGAGCGCCGGACTTCATCTACGATGCGGTGGTGCACGGCGCAGCCCATTCGGTCACTATGGTCCTGACCCGTTAAGCGTGTTCATGGAAAAGACGCTCACTCAAAGCTGATCCAGGAGAAATCATTGTCCGGTCAGCAGGAGCCACAGCCCCGGCGGGAAATTGTTGAGGTAATGCAGGATCACGCAAGGCCAGAGCGTGCGAAGCCGCAGCGTGATCAGCGCCATGACCGGGCCGAACACGAAGCCGGTGTAGAGCATCTGCGTCTCCAGGTCGGAAGGCGTCATCCAGAACGTATTCTTCAGATGCCACAGGCCGAACAAAGCCGATGAGCCCACAAGCGCCCGAATTGGTCCATACGCCTGCTCAAGGGCACCGAGGATGAAGCCCCGAAAAAGGATTTCCTCAGTGATCGGAACAAACAGGATCCAGACGTCCGGAGGATAACCGTCCATGCTTCCAGTTTGGCGAAATTGCTTCGCGAACAGCAGGGTGGTCAGGACGTAGAGCACGGTGATGACCACGACCTGGCCAACCGGAGTCAAGAGCCAAAGCCGGCGGAAACAGAGCAGCGCGAGCGGTCCGGTGGCGGCATTGGCTGACTTCAAGGTCGGTAGCGGCATTCAGCGGCTCCGCGTTTGCGCATGGCCATCAGCGTCTATCAAGAGGTCTGTGGAGAGCCGGAGTGGTCTCCTTGGAATCAAGGCGGCCCGTCAGATTGGCGAATTGGCACCCCGGCGATGTCTGCCGGGTCGAACAAGCGCCCGTTGATCGCCATAAGCGGCTCGTTCTCGTCGATATCCGTCCAATGCGTCACGCACCCGCAACCGTGGCAACGGTGGAAATCTATCATCCGGTCGCCCCACGAATAGAGGTCCGTCGCGCCGGGTTCGCACGCCAGGCGCACTTGATCCGGCCGGTAGTATGCCCACCGGACGCCGTATCGCCGGCAGATGGAGCAGCGGCACTCGTTGAGGTGGTCCGGCAGCGACTCGACGTGGAGGCAGACCGCGCCGCAATGGCAGGACGCCGTCAGCACTCCCTCACCCCGCCGTCCCATCCCCGTGCAGCGCTGTCACCTGCCCCGCCAGGTGGTTCCCTTTCACCTGCGCCTCCGTCGCCGTGCCGTTGAACACCAGCACCGTGGGGTAATTGCCGTCGTTACGCACCGTGTTGCCCTCCACCGTGATCTCGCGGGTCGGCTGGGTGATGCCCTCCTCGCCGATCATGATGACCGCGGTGTGGTTGCCCGCCTTCGGGCCCTTCTCGATCTGGTTGCCGCTCACCACCACGCTGCCGCCGTTCGGGATGTCCACCTCGTAGCTCGCCGTGCCCTCGGGGCCGTCGGCGATGTCGTTGCCCACCACCTCGGTCCGCGCGGCGCGGGACTTGATGTCGTGCGCCTCGCGCGTGTCGCGGAAGGTGCAGCCTTCCACCCGCAGCAGCGCGATCTGGCCCACGTAGATGCCGTGCGCGCAACTGTGCTCGCAGGCGCCGTTGCGGGTGAACTCGCTGTTGCGCACCACGATGGCGCTGCCGGGCATGTCCCCGGCCAGGATGCCGTCCTGGTTGTTGGCGAAGCGCACGTGATCGACCGTCAGCCCCTTGCCCTCCGCGCGGATGCCGGCGCCGTTGCCGTCCGGCACGCGGATGCGGGTCAGCGTCAGGGTGCGCACCGTGACGCCGGCGCCCTGGATCACCAGCGACGCCTTGCCGCCGCACGCCTTGTCGGTGAGAACGGCGCCGGCTTCGGAGGCGCCCTCGATGGTCAGGTTGTTCTGCGGCAGCGTCGCGCAGTCGAAATACTCGCCGTCCGCGATCAGGATGCGGTCGCCGTCCTGCGCCGCCGCGGCTGCCTGGGAAGGCTGGGCATACGCCTTGCCCGGGCCGACCTCCAGCGTGCGGGCGGCGGCCGGGTGCGCCGCCAGCGCCAAGGCGGCCAAGACCCAACGGTATGCCATGCGAAATCCTCCCAAGCGTGCCGCAGCGATAGCCGGAATCGGCAGGATCGGCTACCGCGCCCTGCTCGCGCTGGCCCTGGCGGCTGCCCCCGCCCGCGCCCGGGACATCGCGGTCGGGCCCGGCGAGGAGTTCACCGCCCCCGGCCAGGCCGCCCGCATCGCCGGTCCAGGCGACCATGTCCGCATCGCGCCGGGGACCTATTACGACTGCGCCGTCTGGACCGCCGACCGGCTGGTGATCGAGGGCGCCGGGCCGGGCACGGTGCTGACCGACACGGCCTGCGAGGGCAAGGCGAGCTTCGTCATCCGAGGCCGCGGCACGACGGTGCGGGACATGGCCTTTGCCCGCATCCGCGTGCCGGACGAGAACGGCGCCGGCATCCGCGCCGAGGCGCCGGACCTGCTGGTCGAGCGCGTCCGCTTCGAGGACGACCAAGACGGCATCCTGGCCGCCGCCCAGCCCGGCGGCGCCTTGCAGGTGATCGGCTGCACCTTCGCCGGCATCGGCGTACCTGGCAGCCGCCACCCGTCGGCGGCCCTGCTGGTGGGGGCGATGGACCGGCTGGACGTGCGCGGCAGCAGCTTTGCGGCAGGGCGCGCCGGGTCCGCCATTGTCTCGGACGCCCGGCTCACCACGGTGGCGGCCAGCCAGC
>CAXTTH010000142.1:0-5935 GCA_964247035.1 uncultured Acetobacteraceae bacterium | reverse complement strand
GGTCGCATGTCCGGCGGGCGGCGCGGCGCGGGAAGCACGTCGATGAGGACCACGTTGCCCGCCGCGAGCGCCGCTTGCAGGTCCGTCGTGTGCAGCACCGCAGCACCCGGCACGCCGTCCGGCACGGGCGCCCGATAGTCGTCCATGCGGTAGCCGTCCGGCGTCGGCACGCCGGGGTCGGCCAGCGCATGGGACGCCAAGCCCAACGCCAGCCATGCCGCCAGCGCCAGCCTCAACGGTCCTGGTCGTCCAGTTGCGGAATGCCGTAATCCGCCAGCACCGCCGCGATCTCCGCCCGGTGCTTGCTGATCGCCTGGTTGACCCGGCGGCGCCATTCCGGCTCGTTGATCCGCACCCCCATGGCGATCCGGTAGTCCAACCGTGGCTCATCCGGCTCCGGTTCGATGAAGCGCGCCGTCAATGGCAGGTGCTCGCGCTTGATGGCATAGCCGGCCGGCGGTCCCCACACCAAGGCCACGTCGATCACCCCGTCCACGAGGTCATGCAGCATGGCGCTGGCCGGGTTGCTGATGCGGGTGTCGACCATCAGCGGATAAGGCTTGACCTGATTCATCAGGTGGTGCCGCACGAGCAGGTCCGTGGGCGGGGTCCTGGCGATCAGGCCAAACTTCTTGTCGGCCAGCGCCGGGTCCCCCACGGAGCGCGCAGTGATGCCGTCGGCGGTGCGGGTCACGATCATGTAGCCGGTGTGGTAATACGGGTTGGTGCTGTCCATCACGTCGTCGCCGCTGACCGCACCCATCACCAGGTCACACTCGCGGGCGCGCAACGTGTTGCGCACGAAGCCGATCACCTGCGGGAACCACACGTCGGTGACGGGCAAGCTGAGGTCAGCCCCGACGATGTCGGCGATCTTGTTCTCGAAACCCTCGCCCGCCTTGTCCGAGAACGGCATGTTGTTCGGATCGGCGCAGACGCGAAGCTCGGTGCGGGAGATCAGCTCGGCACGCTGGGCCAGCGCGGGCCCGGCCAGCACCGCCAAGGCGAAGGCGGCAGCGGCAAGCCTAGCTGTCACCATCGTCGCCGATGCGCTTCGGCCGGCCACGCGGCAGCTTGTCGTCTGATCGGGCCTTCAGGTAACCGTAGATGTCATCAAGGTATAGCACCACGTCCTCGGTGTTGCCGAAGGCGGGCATGACGTTGTTCTGTGACTTGGTGACATTTTGCCGGCCATTGATGATGGTGTTGGCGAACGCCTCGTAGGACATCGTCTGCAACGACAGCGTCAGGTTCGGCGCGTAGGAGCTTCCTGCGCCGTCAGGTCCGTGGCACCGCATGCAGGATTCGCCGTAGCGCCGGTAGCCGTTGAACGTGTGCTGGTCCACCTCGCCGTTCTGCACGACGTACACTGGGTCGTTCTCAGCCTTGGCGCCGGACAGGGTCACGCCGCAGATAAACCCCACGCAGGCGAGGCCGGACAGCGCGAGGATCGTTCGATTGTGCATCCATCAGTCTCCGAAAAGCAGCTCCGGCCGCACGGGAGCGCGGCCGGAGCACCCTTGTGTTGGCTGCTTAGTCCAGGCCGAACACCGTCATCACCCCGCCCAGTTGGGTGTAGTTGGACAGTTGCTTGTAGGCTCCGACCGCGCCCAGGCCGTCCGTGTCGGTGGACAGGCCCGCCGCCATGCCGATGCCGGCCCAGCCGCCCACGCCGGACAGCACGGCAAGGTACTGCTTGCCATTGTGCGTGTAGGTGTTGACGTTGCCAATGATGCCGGAGGGGGTCTTGTAGCGATACAGTTCCTTGCCCGTCTTGGCATCGACGCCCTTCAGGTAGCCGTCGAGCGTGCCGTAGAACACCACGTCCCCGGCGGTCGCCAGCGCGCCGGACCACACGGAGAACGGCTCCGGGTCGGACCAGACGATCTTGCCGGCGCCGGCGTCCCAGGCGATGAAGTTGCCCAGGTTGGTCTCGCCCTTCGGCGGATACATCGACAGTGTCGCCCCGACATAGGGCTGGCCTGCGGTGTAGCTCACCTTGAACGGCTCGTAGTCCATGCAGACGTGGTTGGTCGGCACGAAGAACAGCTTGCTCTTGGGCGAGAACGCCGCCGGCTGCTGGTCCTTGGAGCCGAGGGCAGCCGGGCACACGTTGCGGGTGTTGTGGTCCTCACCCTGCGCGCCAGGGCCGAACTTGGCGTCGAGCACGGGGCGTCCCGTCGTCATGTCCACCTTGCTCGCCCAGTTCACCGCCGGGTCGAACTTCTCGGCCACCAGCAGCTCGCCCGTCTCGCGGTTCAGCGTGTAGCCGAAGCCGTTGCGGTCGAAATGCACGAGGGCCTTGGTCGGCTTCCCCTTCACGTCGATGTCGGCCAGGATCATCTCGTTGATCCCGTCATAGTCCCACTCGTCGTGCGGGGTCATCTGGTAGACCCACTTCGCCATGCCGGTGTCGGCGTCCCGCGCGAAGATGGTCATGGACCACTTGTTGTCGCCGGGGCGCTGCACCGGGTTCCAGGTGCTCGGGTTGCCGGTGCCGTAATAGATCAGGTTGGTGGACGGATCGTAGGAGTACCAGCCCCAGGTGCTGCCGCCGCCGGTCTTCCACTGGTCGCCCTGCCAGGTCGAGAGCGAGGAGTTCTCGCCGATCGGCTTGCCCATCATGGTGGTCTTGACGGGATCGACCAGCAGCTGGTTGTCCGGCCCGACCGAGTAGGCGTTCCAGGCGAGCGAGCCGTCCTTCAGGTTGTAGGCGGTGAAGCGCCCTTGCGTGCCGAACTCGCCGCCAGAGATGCCAACGTAAACCTTGTCCTTCACGATCAGCGGCGCCATCGTCATGGTCTCGCCCTTGGCCGGGTCGCCGTTCTTGACGTGCCACAGCTCCTTGCCGCTCTTGGCGTCCAGCGCCACCACGGTCGCGTCGGCCTGGTTCAAGATGATCTTGCCGTCACCGTAGGCAACGCCGCGGTTCACCGTGTCGCAGCACATGACGGCGATCACGCTTGGGTCCTGCCGCGGCTCGTACTTCCAGAGCACCTTGCCGTTGTCGTTCAGGTCGAGCGCGAACACGTTGTTCGGGAACGGGGTGTGGACGTACATCACGTCGCCGATGACGAGCGGGCCGCCCTCGTGGCCGCGCAGCACGCCGGTCGAGAAGGACCAGACCGGATGCAGCTTGCCCGCGTTGGTGGTGTTGATCTGGTCGAGCGTGCTGTAGCGCTGGCTGCCGTAGTTGCCGGCGGGCATCGCCCAGTCGTTAGGATTGCCCTGCAGCTTGATCAGCTCGTCGTTGGCCTGCGCCGGCGCGCTGATCGCCAAGGACGCAACCCCGAGCATCATCGTGCAGGCCAGCAATGATTTCTTCTTGAGAGTCACGTCTTGATCCCCTTTCCAGGGCAGGGCTTGTGCCCTGCCGTCCGTTTCCCGCGATCAGGCCCCCCACTCCAGCGATGTTTTTACTGGTTGCGGAATGGTTCGTGCCCAACATATGCAAGCATGGGGGCAACAGGCAAGCCTGAACCAGCGTTAATATTCATGCCGGTAGAAGCTGCCGCTGCTTGCTGCAATGCAGCACAAAATCCCACGCGGGCCGCCATTGCTTGGGGTCGGATTCCCTGGCTATTTGCACCCGCGCCATGCTCAGGCCGGGCTCTGCCTCGGATGATCGACCTCACAACGCCAGCCCTGCAAACGGAAACGGGGATGCTCCTCCACGAACGCCCGCGCCGTCGTTTGCGCCTTCATGGTGCACTCCATGGCGCTGCCGACCTCCTCCCGCACCTCGCGATGCTCCAGGCAGCGATCGAGGTCGCTAGACAGGCAATACACAAGGACCAGTTCAATCATGGCGCCGCTCCCTCCCTGCTTTCATCCGAAGCTAGCCTATGCCTGCGCGATGGCAATCCCGCTCGCCTTCCTGCCGCCGGCAGCGCGCGCGGACAGCCCTGCGGCGGAGGACACCCGCCCGCTCAGCCCGGCGCAGGTCGCCTTGTTCGAGACGCCGCACCTGAGCAACGTGGCAGCCCCGGAAACCCTGGAATATGGCTTCGTCCAGGCCGGCGCCGCCGGGTTCACCGACACGGTGGCGGTGCATATCCGCAGCGTGAACGCCGACGGCACCAAGAACGTGGCGTTCGACTACCTGACGGGTGAGCACAAGGTGCGCTTTCCGGAACTCGACCATTTCCGCGGCAATCCCCTGCTCATGCTGGCGCTCGACCATGACGTGAACGACATGAAGGACGCCGTCGGGCTGTCCGCCGCGTTCTTCCGCAACAAGATCCGCCAAGCCTTCGTCGCGGACGCCACGATCAAGGACACCACCTTCATCCTGGACGGCTCGCCCGTCCCAGCGCGGGAGATCACCATACATCCCTTCGCCGGGGAGGAGCGGCTGAGCCGGATCACCTCGCTGCAAGGGAAATCCTACAGCTTCGTCCTTGCTGACGCCGTGCCGGGCACGCTGGCCGAGATTCGCATCGCCACCCCGGCCGACGCCGCCATGACCGCGCCCGCCTTCAGCCAGCAGCTCACCTTCGCCGGAGTGCAGCCGCACCACGCTCGCCCTCGCCGCCCTGCTCGCAGCCACGGGCGCGCGGGCGCAGGCGCACCATCCGGCGAACGACTACCCGACCGCGGCGCGCGCCGACTACGTGATCGGCTGCATGGCCGGCAACGACTTCAAGCGCGAGTTCCTGGAGCGTTGCGCCTGCGGCATCGACACCATCGCCGACCTGATGTCCTACAACGACTACGAGCAGGCCGACACGATCCTGCGCATGCAGCAAGGCGGCCTGGGCGCGCGCGGCGCGATGTTCCAGGACACGCCCATCGCCAAGGAGCGGACCGAGCAGCTCCGCCGTGCCCAGGCCGAAGTGACGCTGCAATGCAAATGACCCGGCGGCGGCTCAGCTCGGCCTGGCCACGTCGAAATCATGGTGGAAGCTGGCCTTCGTGCTGTCGGTGAGGTCCACCTGCATGGGGCCCGCGCCGTGCGGCACGAAGCCGAAGGTGATGGACGGGTCCTCGCTCAGCGAGATGTCTGATTCCACGTCCATCACCAGCTCGCCGCCGTAGCTGATGCGGATGTCTTGCAGGTAGCGCGCCGGGATGAAGTTGTGGGTGAGCTGGTCCACCTGCATGCCGTTGTTGTTGGGGTGGCTGACCAGCAGCGTCGCCATCGCCGGCTCGCCCTCGTGCAGCCCGTCCTCGCCGTCAAGCCGCAGCCGGGTCTGGCCGAGGCGCGAGAGGGCGAGCTGCGGGTCCTTGGACGACGGCGCGGAGCAGCCGCCGGCCGCCTTGACGAAGCGCTCCGTGGCGAACAGCCGGCCATCCTCGGTCTCCGCCACGGCGTGCAGCAGCGTGTATTGGTCCACGCGCACGCGGGTCTTCAGCGTGCGCGGCTCGCCCGCCGGGCCGAACCGGAACGTGCCCGCAAGCGGCGACGGGTTGCCGTCCACCAGCAGCCACACCGCCTTGACCCGGCCAACGCCCGCGCCGGACTCCAGCGTCACCGTGACCGGCACCAGCGCCGCATCCAGGGCGCGCACCGGCGCTTCCAGCGAGATCACCCCGCTGCCTTCGATGACGGCGCGCTCGCCGAACACGGCCTGCTTCAAATCCTGCCAGCGGGCCTGCGTGTCCGCAGCGTCCTCCGCCCAGGCCGGCGCCCAGGCCGGCGTCGCAGCGCACATCATCCCGGCCAGCCCCAGTGCGATCGCCTTCATGTGCCCTAACTCCTCTGCCGGCCAGTTAGCCCCGGCCTATTCCCACTCGAGTTCCTTGAACGCGCTCGTCACGTTGCGGCCGTTGTAGTCGTCGAACAGCGTCCAGCAGTCGCGCTCGGCAGCGCCCACGCTGGCCACCGCCTGCTCGATGTCGCCGCCGCCGGCGAGGACGGCACGGATGTCCCGCACCAGGCCGCCCAAGTACCGCTCCTGCGCCGCCGCTGCCGCCGGCCAGGCCACGCTGGCCG
>CAXTTH010000141.1:0-5976 GCA_964247035.1 uncultured Acetobacteraceae bacterium | reverse complement strand
CATCGACCACAACACGCCCGCCGCCCAATACGCCGAAGCCGGGCTGGACGCCGAAGCCATCACCAGGACGGTGGCGGAGGCGGCGGGCCGCAACACGATCGACCTGGTGCCCCATCCATGAGCCGCATCCCCGTCCTGCTCGCCTCTCTCCTGCTGGCCGCGTCCGTGGCGCATGCGGCCGTGCCGGAGGCGGCAGCGCCCATCGCCGCCTTGGACAACGCCCTGATCGAGGTCATGAAGGCCGGCAAGGCCACCCCGTTCGCGCAGCGCTACGCGACGCTGGAACCGGTGGTGGAGCGCAGCTTCGACCTGGACAACATCCTCGAAACCTCCATCGGCTCGCGCTGGCAGGGCTTCACCCCGGCGCAGCAGCAGGAGCTGCGCGCCGTGTTCACCCGCTTCACCATCGCGAGCTACGTCAGCAACTTCACCAGCTTCGAGGGCGAGCGCTTCGAGATCGCGCCCGACACCCGCGCCATCGGCGCCGAGGAGGTCGTCTCCACCCGCATCGTGCCCACCAGCGGCACGAGCAACCGGCTGGACTACGTGATGCGCCAGTCCGAAGGCAGCTGGCGGGCGGTCGATGTGCTGCTGGACGGCACCATCAGCCGGGTCGCGGTGCAGCGCTCGGACTTCCGCAGCCTGCTGGGCGGCGGCCCGGAGGCGCTGGTGGGGATGTTGCAGAAGAAGGTGACAGACCTTTCCGGCGGCGCTACCGTCCCGTAACCGAATGTTGCAAGCAACGATTCTCCTCGCGGCCCTGGCCGCCCTTGCGACCCTGGCCGGCCTCGTTCAAGCGGCAACCGGTTGGTGGGCCGTGCGCCGCTTCAGCCGCGCCGACGCCTCCCCCGGGCCATGGCGCCCGGCGATGACCGTGCTGAAGCCGCTGCACGGCGACGAGCCGCTGCTGGAGGAGGCGCTGGCCAGCTTCTGCGGCCAGGATTATCCCACCTTCCAGATCGTGTTCGGGCTGCAGGACCCGACCGACCCGGCGCTGCACGTCATCCGCCGGCTGCGCGCCCGCTTCCCCGCCGTGGACATGGACGTCGTCATCGACCCGGCGCAGCACGGGGTGAACCGCAAGGTCAGCAACCTCATCAACATGCACGGGCGCGCCAAGCACGACGTGATCGTCATGGCGGACAGCGACATCCATGCCGGCCCGGGTTACCTGCGCCAGTTGGCGGCAGCGCTGGGCCAGGACGGGGTGGGGCTGGCCACCACGCTGTACGCCGGGGTCGGCGCGTCCGGCACGCTGGCGGCCCGGCTCGGCGCCGGACAGATCAACCACAGCTTCCTGCCGGGCGCCCTGCTGGCCCGCGGCCTGGGCCGCCGCGACTGCCTCGGCGCCACCATGGCGCTGCGACGGTCCATGCTGGAGCGCATCGGCGGGCTGCAGGCCCTCGTCCACCACCTTGCCGACGACGCCGTGCTGGGCCGCCTGGTCATGGCCCGTGGCGAAACGGTGGCGCTGGCCCACACGGTGCCGGCCACGACGGTGCCGGAGCGCCGGGTGTCGGACCTGTTCGCCCACGAGCTGCGCTGGGGACGCACGATCCAGTCGGTGGCGCCGCTGGGCTTTGCCCTGTCCGCCGTGCAGTACCCGCTGTTCTGGGCTGCGGCGTGCCTCGTGCTGTCCGGCTTCGACCCGCATGCCGCCGCCTTGTTCGGGGCGGCCTGGCTGGTCCGTGCTGGCGCCATGACCGGGATCGACCGGGCGCTCGGGCTTGCCACGGTGCTGCCGATCTGGCTTCTGCCCCTGCGGGACGCGCTGTCCGTCGCTGTCATCCTCGCGAGCTATGGTGGCCGCAAGGTAGAGTGGCGCGGCCACACCCTGCACATCTCGCCGCCGCGGCTCGCGGCAGGCAAAGGATAGGACATGATGAAGACGCTGTTTCTGCAGCCCCCCTCGCTGAGCGGCTTCGACGGGGGCGCCGGGTCCCGCTACCAGGCCAAGCGCGAGATACGCTCGTTCTGGTATCCGACCTGGCTGGCGCAGCCGGCGGCGCTGGTGGAGGGCAGCCGGCTGATCGACGCGCCGCCCGCCAACATGGGCATGGAGCCGGTGCTGGCCGCCGCCATGGAGCACGACATGGTGGTGCTGCACACCTCCACCCCGTCCTTCGCCTCCGACGTGAAGGTGGCGCAGGCGCTGAAGGACGCGAAGCCCTCGCTCAAGATCGGCTTCGTCGGCGCCAAGGTAGCGGTGCAGCCGGCCGAGAGCCTGCAGCAGGGCAACTGCATCGACTTCGTGGCGCGCAACGAGTTCGACTTCACCATCAAGGAAGTGGCGGAGGGCCGCGCCTACAAGGACGTGGACGGCATCAGCTTCCGCGACTCGAACGGCCTCCTGGTGCACAACCGGGACCGCGCCATGATCGAGGACATGGACAGCCTGCCGTTCGTGACCGACGTGTACCAGCGCAACCTGCGCATCGAGGACTACTTCATCGGCTACCTGATGCACCCGTATATCTCGATCTACACGGGCCGCGGCTGCAAGTCGCACTGCACCTTCTGCCTGTGGCCGCAGACGGTGGGCGGGCATCGCTACCGCACCCGCAGCCCGGCGCACGTGGCCGCCGAGATCGCCCACGCGCAGAGGATGTTCCCGCAGGTGCGCGAGTTCTTCTTCGACGACGACACCTTCACCGACGACCTGCCCCGCGCCGAGGCGATCGCGCGCGAGCTGGGCAAGCTGGGCGTCACCTGGTCCTGCAACGCCAAGGCCAACGTGCCGCGCAGCACGCTCAAGGTTCTGAAGGACAACGGGCTGCGGCTGCTGCTGGTGGGCTACGAGAGCGGCAACCAGCAAATCCTGCACAACATCAAGAAGGGCATGCTGATCGACGTGGCGCGCCGCTTCACCAAGGATTGCCACGAGCTGGGGATCAAGATCCACGGCACCTTCATCCTGGGGCTGCCGGGCGAGACGCGCGAGACGATCCAGCAGACCATCAAGTTCGCCACCGAGATCAACCCGCACACCTTGCAGGTGTCCCTGGCCGCGCCGTACCCGGGCACCTTCCTGCACAAGCAGGCGCTGGAGAACGGCTGGCTGAGCGCCGAGCATGCCGAGCTGACGGACGAGACGGGCATCCAGATCGCGCCGCTGGACTACCCGCATCTCTCCCATGGCGAGATCTTCGACAGCGTCGAGGTGTTCTACAAGCGGTTCTACTTCCGCGCGCCGAAGATCGCCTCCATCGTCGGCGAGATGGTGCGCAGCCCGCAGATGATGCGCCGGCGCCTGCGCGAGGGCGTGGAGTTCTTCCAGTTCATGCGGGACCGCAACAAGGCTGCCTGACCGCCCGGCTCTCCGTCCCCAAGTTATCATCACGGCGGATGATTTCGGCCTGTCGCCGGCGGTCAACGAGGCGGTGGAGCTGGCCCATCTCGGCGGCCTGCTGAGCACGGCGAGCCTGATGGTGGCAGGCCCTGCGGCGGCAGACGCCGTGGCGCGGGCGCGACGGCTGCCCAGCCTGCGCGTCGGGCTGCACCTGGTGGTGATCGAAGGCCCGGCGGTGCTGCCGGACCCGGCGCTGCTCGGCGCGGACGGCCAGTTCCCGTCCGGCCAGTTGCGGCTCGGCGTGCGGTATTTCTTCAACCCGGCGGCTCGGCGGCGGTTGCGGGCCGAGATCGCGGCCCAGTTCGCGGCCTTCGCGCGGACGGGGCTGCGGCTCGACCACGCCAACGCGCACAAGCACATGCACCTGCACCCCACGGTCGGACGGATGCTGAGCGAGGAGGGCCTGCGCCACGGCTTGCCCGCCCTGCGCGTCCCGGCCGAGCCGCCCGCCGTGATCGCGGCTGCGGGGGGCCCGCCGGGGTTGGGCGACCGGCTGCTGCACCACTGGTCCAGGGTGCTGCGGCGGCAGGCGCGGCGGGCGGGGCTGCAGACCAACGATCACGCGTTCGGCATCGCCTGGAGCGGGCACATGACCACGGCCCGGCTGCTCCGGCTGGCGCCGCTGCTGCCGGCAGGGGTGAGCGAGGTCTATTTTCATCCGGCTGCCGGGACGGACCCGGCGCTGCGCCGTCTCATGCCGGGATACGAGCACGGGCTGGAGTTGGCAGCCTTGCTGGACCCCTCGGTTGCCGCCGCGTTGCCGGAGCGGACGACCTACACCTAGCAGGCTGCTGGAATGCACTCGGCAGTAAAGGTCGGGGCTTTGCCCCGAGCCCCACCAGAGGATGGTCATCCTCTGGACACCTCATCATGAGGGGTGAAGGGCGGAGAGGGAGCATCCTGCAAAGCAGGTGATCAGAGTTTTCTCGCTCATCCCTTGCGGGGTGCTGGGGCCTTGTTGGCGAACACGGCGTTCGCGTTCTGCTGCTGCGCCGGCGGCATGGCCGCGTAAAGCGGGGTGAAGGCGGCGGCCAGGCTCTTCAGCCCGGCAGCGTGGGCCTCGGCGACGGCGCCATAGGACTGGATGTCATCGACGGCATTCATCGTCGCCATCCTGTCCTGCCGGGCCTGCATGGCGGCGGTCAACGCCTTGGCGTTGTCCTGCATCGCGCCGGCCACCGTGGCCCACAAGGTCTCCTGCTCCGGGGTGATGCGGAGCTGGTCGTGCAGGCGCTTGATGCGGGACTCCACGTCGTCGGTCGGCGTGAGGGCTGCCGTCTTGGCCGTGACCTTGGCGGAAGCCGCGGCTGAGGCGGGATCTGCGGCGGCAAGCCGGGCCGGGCCGAGCAGCAAGGCCGCGCACAGGCCGGCGACGGCGCGAGAGAGAGAGGCTGTGGCGTTCATGGTCCGTCCTTCAGGATGGGAATGGCAGGTCTTGCAGCGGGTGGCAGCTTCAGCGGTGGCCTCCCCCGCCGCCGTGTCCACCGCCGCCGCCGTGGAAGCCTCCGCCGCCATGAAAGCCTTCGCCGCCATGGAAGCCTCCTTCACGGCCGCGAAAGCCGCCGGCCGCGCCACGGAAGCCGCGGCCGCGGTAGCCCTCGCCGCGGTAGCCGCCGCCATAGCCAAAGCCTGGGCCGTAAGCCAAGCCGAAGGAGTCATAGCCCGGCGCAAAGCCGCCGTACGGCGACCCGCCATAGATCGAGCCATAGCCGCCGCCGACGGGCCGGCAGCCATAGCCGTAAGCGTAGCTGTAGCCGACCGGGCAGTTCACCTGGGCAGCCGCCGGGCGGGCGGACGCGGCGACGCAGGCGAGGGCCAGCAGGGCCGCCCGGCCGTTGCGCGATTGCCAGGACGCCATGCACATCTCCCAGGGACTGCCCCGACGTGTCGGCAAGTGCCGATGAGGGTCGTCAAGTGCTTAATACGTGGCCCGCAAGCCGCCGTTCCCGGCTCACTCCGCCAAGGCGGGCACGGCCGCCGGGGCCCGCAGGGAGGCCAGCAGCGCCGGGACGTACAGCAGGGTGGACAGCAGGGTGCAGCCGAGGCTGATCAGCAGCAGCTTGCCCATGCTCGCCGTGCCGGGGTGGCGGGACAGCGCCAGGGAGCCGAACGCGGTGCCGGTGGTCAGCGCGGAGAAGATCACGGCGCGGGCGGTGGCGCTGGCCAGGCGGGAGTGCTCGCCGGCGCGCCAGTTCATCACGAAGTAGATGTTGAACGACACGCCGACCCCCAGCAGCAGCGGCAGCGCGATGATGTTGGCGAAGTTGAGCGGCAGCGGCAGCGCCAGGCAGGCCACCACCGTCAGCATCGCCGCCAGCAGCAGCGCGGACAGCACCACCGCCACGTCCAGCACCCGGCGCAGCGTGGCGAACAGGATGACGGCGATCATGGCGATGGCGGCGATGGCGGCGTCGCGGAAGGCGGTGATGATGGTCCGCGCGGTGGCGATGATGGTGACCGCCGGGCCGCCGGCCTCGGGCACCGCGGCGCTCACCTGGTCCACGAAGCGGCCGAGGCCCGGCCCGCCGCTGCCCTCGGGCTTGGGAGTGACCTGCGCCCGCGCCCGGCCGTCCGGCAGCACCCAGTCCTGCGCGATGGCGGGCGGGATGTCGGCCACCGTGACGGGC
>CAXTTH010000140.1:0-5990 GCA_964247035.1 uncultured Acetobacteraceae bacterium | reverse complement strand
CTGTCCCGGGGGGCGCGACCGAGCAGCGCGGCGTGTAGCCTCTCAGCAGCGGGAAGATGGCGGGCAGGTAGCCGCCGCCGCCGCCGCCGCCGCCCGACGTGTTGCCGCCCCCAAGGGAGTTGCAGCCGCCGCCGCCGCCGCCCTCCATGATAACCTCGATGCGGCTCATCCCGGCGCCAGGCGCTGCCAGGGCTACGGTCACCCCCGTCGCCGCGACGGGGGTGAACGGCAGCACGCTTCCCACCAAGCTCTCGACGGCCGCGAGCGTGGTGTAGCCGGCCGCGATCAGCGCCGTGACCTGCGCCTTCAGCCAATTGGTGCGGTCGGACAGTTGCAGGATCGGTTCGTTGGCGATGCCGCCCGGACCGCCCTTGACCGGGTCGCCAAGCTCCCATTCGTAGACCGTCGGATCGAACACGTCCTGTTCCGGCTGGATACCCATGTCAGTGGCCTACCAAGAGATGACCCAGGAGCCGGACAGCGAGACCGTGGCGTCCTTGGGCAGCAGCGCCTGCCGCACCTTGCGGGCGAACAGCAGCCCCGATGCCGTCAGCAGCCCCAGCTCGCCGATCTGCACCCCGTCGGCGTCGCCTGGCGCCAGGGAGAACTGGAAGCTCACCTGTCCAGGCCCAGGAAAGCTCACGCCATCCAGGAGCTTCGCAAAGGAGCCTGTCAGGCCGGTGTTGCCCGAAGCCGGCGCCTGGAGGTTCGACCCCACGGCAAACTGCGTGATGACGCCACCCGCGGCGGCTCCGCCGATCGCGTTGGCCAGGATCGTCGTCCCCAGCGCCACCACGAGGTTGCTGTCCGACACGCGCTCCACGACGACGCCGCGGCGGCGCACCACGTAGCGCACGCAGCCGCGCGGCAGGGCGGCCCTGTCCCTCAAGCCAGTCCACGGCGCACGATCGGGTCCATAGTCCGGCACTGTCGCGTCACGACCCCTGCCGTGTCAGCCGAGCAGCGTCTCTTGCCAGGTTTCCGCTCCGGAGAAGTCTGCCGCTCCGTCGAACGTGTATGTCCCGTCGAACAGCGTCTGCTTGGTGACCGTGAGCTCGGCAGCGTCGGTCGCCGGCAGCGGCGCTGCATCGGCCAGCAGGCTCGGCGCGCCGGTGAGCGAGCGCAGCTGGGTGCCGGCGTCCCGGCTGGCCTCGACCAGCGACAGCAGCAGCTCTGTCGGCAACGGCAGCCCGGCGCCCAGCAGGTCCTGCCCTACTTGCACGTCGAACAGGCCGTAGATCGGCGATGCGCTTGAGTTGAAGTCGCGCGAGCCGTCGAATGGCGTGGCGCCGTCGAACATCGGCTCGGACGGCGTGTACTCGAGCACGTCCACCACCCGGACCGGCTGTCCGATGACAGCCTGGATGATGTTGGCGATGGCGACATTGTTGCCCTTGGGCAGCAACACCTGCGGCACGATCCGGTTGCCATAGGACAGGTCGGTTTCGCCCAACGTCCGCGGCACCCCGTAGTAGCTGCCTTGCAGGTCGATCCACTCTCCTTCAGCCGTGGGAATGGCCATTTGCAGGAGCATCTGGACGATCTGCGCCTTGGCTGCCGCCAGCTCGCGCGCGTAGGCGCCAAGGATCGCCCAAGTCGGGTTGGTGAAGGCAAGGAGATGATCGCCGTTCGAGGTGTTCACGTCGCCGGCCTGGTCGTAGAGCGCCATGGCCGACAGCGGGCCGATGACGCCGGTGTCCACGAACAGCACGAGATAACCGGGCTGCAGCGCGAGGTAATTGGCGAGGCTGGTGATGGTGTAAAGGCCGAGGTCGATCGCCAGCGGCGCGGCCGTGCCGCCGACCGGCGTGGTGGTCAGCACGTCATCCTGGACCACCCAGGTCAGGTTCGACCCGTCGCATCGCAGGCGCAGCGCGAGGACGCCGGCCGGATCCTTCGACCAGACCCGGTTGAAGTGCCGCAGCAGCCTTTCAGTCCATCCTGGCACAGCCTAGCGCCACCGATACCAGGCGTTGCCGGCGGCGCTGAAGATGTCGGTGAACGGTTGGCCCGCGGTCAGGCTGGCCGGGTTGGCGTTGACGGCGAATCCCATGCCGTTGCCATTCCAGGTCATGGTGGTGACGTTGCACTGGCTGGCCACCGTGTAGAGTTGGTGGTCCGACGGCGACAGCGGCATGGCGATCGATCCCGAGGTCAGCTGGCCGGAGCAGGTCAGCAGGTCGCCATCCGTGAATTGCGGCTCCGCGATACTGAAGCCGGACACCACCGGGGTGATGCGGATGCTTGAGTCCACCAGCGCGCCCAGCGGGATGGTGCCGATGCCCTCGATGGTCAAGGGCGAGTAGGGATCTCCCAGCACGGCGCCGTCGTTGATTTCGTTGGCGAGCATGGCCACCAAGCTCGGCTTGCTGGCATAGATGGTCCGGTCGAACGAGAATTGGTTGCTGCCGACCGCCAGGGGGCCTGTGAAGGTGGGGCTGAACGCCAGGGCGGCCGTGCCGAGGTTGGCCAGCACGTTCCCGGTGATCGCACTGCCGAACTGAGCAGGAACCGTGTTCGCGGACCGGTCCACGAAGATGCCGGTCTCCTGCTGGTAGCCGCCGCGGAAGGTGCTGTTCGAGACCACCATCAATCCGCCCGAAGTGTTGGACACGCCGGTTTCGGAGCCGCCCATCAGGAAATAGTCGCCGGCCAGGATCACGTCGTAGACGTTGCTGGTCTTCACCCCGTAATTCGACGCCTGGATATTGGTCGTGCTCACATAGAGCGAATCCTCCGGCGTGCCCGGGGCGATTTCCCAGTCCACCCCGCCGAGCACGTTGTTGAGGTTGCTGTTGGCGACGAAGACACCCTGCACGCCGGCGTCGATCTTGATGCAGACCGCCCCGAAGGTGCAGCGGAAGTTGTCGATGATGTGGTTGACGGCCTCGTTGGTGGCCTGCACGCCGCTGATCTCCAGCGCCACGCCGCCCAAAGACTGGTTCAGGCCGGTCCAAACGTCGTCGCGGAGGATCAGTTGCGACACGTCGTGCACGTTGATGCCGTTGCCCCATCCCTGCGTCGTCAGGCCGCCATGCATGGCCACCTGCTCGATTGACGTGTTTGGGCTGGGCCGGCCGGTCACGCTGTCGCCGATCACCTTGAGCGCGGTGCCGGTGCCCTGGCCAACCGGCGCGGCGCTGACCAGGGCCAGGCCGTTCACCCGCAAGGCAGCTCCGGTTTCGCCGAAGCCGCGGGTCCACCAGCCGTCGGAGGCGAACGTCACGTCGATGCCGTCGGTATCCTGGGTATACACCCATTCGGACACGTCGGGCCCCTCGCCACGGATTTCCACGCCGGCGGTGGCGATGGTCAGCGTCATCGCCGAATGGAACAGGCAGCGGCCCTGCGGGGTGGCGATGATCGCGCCGTAGGGCGCGGCCGCAGCGGCCTGGAAGGCCGCCGTAGCCGCCGCCGTGTCGTCGGTGGAACCATCGCACTTGGCGCCATAGGCGCGCAGGTCGATCAGGTCAGCCTTGGTGGCAAAGGTGTCGTCCAGTTGTCGGGCGGACAGCGCTGGGGCTGTCCGGCTTGGCGCAGGACCGGTCGTCACGCCGCTGAAGCTGCCCGGCGTCTGCGCCCCCGCCGCGCCGGCGGCCAGCATGATCGTCATGGAGAGGGCGAGCTTCTTCATGTGAGGCCTACTGCAGGGTGTTCTGGTCGAGGACGAATTGGTCCAGCGTGGCGATGATCGGCAGGCCGAGATCGATCGCGCCGGGCATGATCTTGTTGAAGGCCGCAGCGGCAGGCACGTCGGCCGTGGGCGCGGTCGGAACCCAGTTCAGCACGCCCGGGACGCCCATGATGATGGCCGTCGCTTGCGACACCTCGTAGGGCGCGCCGATCTTCAGCCCGAGCAGGTATGTCTCCAGGCTGGCCATGATCGATGCCGAGGTGGCATCGGGGTCCACATTCGGCGCCAGCGTGACGATGCCGGTGGGCGACACAGGCTGCTCCGTGGCGGCCGTCACCGTCACATGGACGCCGGCCGCCTTGTAGCCCGGCACGCCCACGCCGTCCGGCGTGTAGAAGCCCTGGACGATTTGCAGGGCTTGCGCGACCAGGGCCGGAGAGGTGTTCCCGGTGCCGTTGTGCACGTAGCAGTTGACCAAGCCGACCGGCTGGGTGGGGTCCAGCTTGTAGGGCTCGATGACGAGTTGCAGCTTGACCTGCTCTGTGATGCCGCCGCTGGTGTCGGTCAGCGCAGCCTGCAACAGGGCATACTCCACGGCGGTCACGGTGCCGCGGGCCAAGGTCCGGATGTAAGCGGTAAAGCGGACATAACGCCCGGCCTGCGTCTCGATGTCGGTCCCGTTGCTCGCCGCGGCGAGCGCCATCGCGGAAACCGTGCCTGACGGCGACGGCGAGATCGTGAAGGTGGTGCCTGCGGCAAGGTTGCCGGCAGCCCCCGGCACAGTGGCGGTAACCAGCACATCGACATAGGGTGCCCCGGCCGGGACGGGCACGTCCGTCTCGGCCGCGTAGGTCATCGCCTGGTCGGAGCGGGTGAGCAGCGTCCCGGCGGAAATGGTCTGCGCCGCCACGCCTGGGCTGAATGCCACCCGTACCAGGGTGCTGGTGGCCGTCGCGGGCAGCAGTTGGAAGTCGAAGGTGACGTAGACGGAAGTCGGGATCGCTTCGAGCAGGCCATTCAGGATTTGCTGATACAGCTCCTCGATCTCGATCGCGGAGGCCTCCAGCATCGTCCGCACCTTGCTGCCGACATTGAAGTCGGAGAAGCGCGTGGTCGTGCCGCGGCAGTAGTTCACCATGCTGGCGACGATTGAGACGAAATCCTTGACCTGGAACATGCGTCAGGGACCGACCGTGGCGCCGACCGGCAGCGCCTTGCCCTGGATCGGCACGACGGCCGCCGAAACCGAGATCGTGTCCCCCGCGGTGGCGGCCGCGGGGTTCCGCACTGCCGACACGCGCGGATCGCTGTTGAGGCACTTCGCGGTCCAGGATGCGGCCAGTTGCGTCGGCACCGGGCCGTTGCCCTTGCCGACCAACTCATGCACCCGGTCGCCGTAGCGCGGATGGTAGACCAGCTCGCCCTGCCGGGTCGCCAGCCGGTGTTCCAGGGCCTGCTGCAGGTTGGGCACGTCGGACAGCGTGCCGATGTCGCCCGCGCCGTCGTCCGTCAGCATGCCGTCGACCAGATGCAGGTCGGTGCCGAGCACGCTGGCCTCATCCGTCACCCCGGTCGGCGCAGTCACCGGCGCCGGCACCTTGAGCATCGCCCCCGCCAGCAGCACTTGCGATGAGGTGACCTCCAGCAGGCTGTCCACGATGTAGGGCGGCATGAGGTTGTTGATGTTGGCCAGATGCACCCATTGCGAGGCGTCCCCCAGCTCGCGCAAGGCGATCTTGCGCAAGTCGTCGCCGCGCTGCGTGGCCACCATCCGGAAGCCGAGCAGCTGCTTGAGGAACGCCATCAGGCGGGGGCCAGCGCCAGGACGGGGATGTTGACCGTGACGCCGCGCGCCACCACCGCGGCGGCTGCGGCGACCACGGCCGGCTGGCTCGCCAGGGTGAGCACGTCGCCTTGCAGCGTCGCCAGCCCGGCCTGGGCGGCGAAGGTGATGCTGAGGTCCGGCGGCGTCGTGGCGAAGATCGACAGGAATGGGTTGGTGCCGTTCAGCGTGTAGACGCTCCAATCCTCGCCGCCGCCGGTGCTGGAGCAGTTGCTGGCGCCCAGCAGATCATCCAGCGAGCGATACACGGTGCCGACGGCGAACCCGTTGGCCAGGGTGCAGGCGGCGTCCGTGAAGTCGCTGGCGATGGACATCAGTTGCCCACGCGCTTGGTTGGTGATGGTCTGATCGGCCGCCAGGCAATGGAACACGTTGGCGGTGGCGCGCGCGACGGCCAAGCCGGACGCCAGCACCGGCGCCAGCGCGCCGTCGAGCAGACCGCCCGGGCTCGCCACGCTCACCAGCGCATGCACGCCGCTCCGCACGGTCAACGCCGTCGAGGTGATCGCGCCG
>CAXTTH010000139.1:0-6012 GCA_964247035.1 uncultured Acetobacteraceae bacterium | reverse complement strand
GCGGCTTGGTGTGCGGGTTGTCCACCCGCACCAGCCGGACGCCCTGCTCCATCCACAACATAACCGCCACCCCCCGCGCCACCCCCCCGGCCCCCGCCGGCCCCCCGGGCCGGCGCCGCGCCTGCCAGGCGGCCTTCATTCCGAAAGGTTCGCCGGCTATGACAGACACACGGACTGACCCGGCGCACCAAACCGAGCCGGTGCTCAGCCTGCGCGGCATCTCCAAGAACTTCGGCGCCGTCTCCGCGCTGACCGACATCGACCTGGACGTGCGGGCCGGCGAGGTCGTGGCGCTGGTGGGCGACAACGGCGCCGGCAAATCGACGTTGATCAAGGTGCTCTCCGGCGTGCACCAGCCCAGCGCCGGGACCATGACGTTCGCGGGCAAGCCGGTGACGCTCTCGGGCCCGAGCGACTCGCTGGCGCTGGGCATCGCCACCGTCTTCCAGGACCTCGCCCTGTGCGAGAATCTCGACGTGGTCGCCAACATCTTCCTCGGCAAGGAGCTGCGCCCGATGCAGCTCGACGAGGTCTCGATGGAGATCCGCGCCTGGACGCTGCTGAACGAGCTGTCCGCCCGCATCCCCAGCGTGCGCGAGCCGGTCGCCTCGCTCTCCGGCGGGCAGCGCCAGACCGTGGCGATCGCCCGCTCCCTGCTGCTCGACCCCAAGCTCATCCTGCTCGACGAGCCGACCGCGGCGCTCGGCGTGGCCCAGACGGCCGAGGTGCTCGACCTGATCGAGCGGGTGCGCGACCGCGGCCTGGGCGTCATCATGATCAGCCACAACATGGAGGACGTGCGCGCCGTCGCCGACCGCATCGTCGTGCTGCGCCTGGGCCGCAACAACGGCGTGTTCTACCCCGACGCCTCCAACCAAGAGCTGGTCAGCGCCATCACCGGGGCGGCCGACAACTCGGTCTCGCGGCGCTCCGGCCGCCGCCAGACCCAGCGGGACGCCGCGGCGGAGGCCCGGGCATGACGGCCGAAATCAAGCCGGCCACTACGCCGCTGCTCGACCGCAGCGACGTCCGGGTCCGCCACGACGCAGGCGTCGCCGGCGCGATCCGCTCCATGATCGACCGGGTGCGCTCGGGCGACCTGGGCTCGCTGCCGGTCGTCGTCGGGCTGGCGGTGATCTGGACGGTGTTCGAGAGCCTCAACCCGATCTTCCTGTCGAGCAGCAACTTGGTCAACCTGCTGTTCGACAGCTCGACCGTGGGCGTGATCTCGCTCGGCATCGTCTGCATCCTGATGGTCGGCGAGATCGACCTGTCGGTGGGCTCGGTCAGCGGCTTCGCCTCGGCCATGCTCGGCGTGCTGTGGGTCAACCAGGGCTGGCCGGTCTGGCTCGCCATCCTGGCGGCGCTGGCCGTGGGCGCGGTGATCGGCTCTCTCTACGCGCTGCTGTTCAACCGCCTGGGCATGCCGAGCTTCGTCTCGACGCTGGCCGGCCTGCTCGCCGTGCTGGGCCTGCAGCTCTACATCCTCGGCGCCAGCGGATCGATCAACCTGCCCTACGAGTCGCCGATGGTGACGCTGGGCGAGACCCTGGTCATGCCGCAGGCCGTCAGCTACGGGCGGCCCGCGCGCGCCGGCGGGGCCCCCCCCGCCCCGCGCCCCCGCCCCCCCCCCCCCCGGCCCGCGGCTGGGCTGTCCGCGCAATCGCTCAACGCCCTGCTCCTCCGCGCCGTGACCCTCGCCGCCGTGCTCGAGGCCATCGTCTTCTACCTCAACCGCGACCGCGGCATCCCCTGGATGTTCGGCTTCTTCGCGGCCCTGGTCGTGGGCATGGAGTATGCGCTGAAGCGGACGAAGTGGGGGCGCTCGATGATCGCCGTCGGCGGCAACCGCGAGGCGGCCCGGCGGGCGGGCATCAACGTGCGCGCCATCTACGCCAGCGCCTTCGTGCTGTGCTCGACGCTGGCCGCGGTCGGCGGCGTGCTGTCCGCGGCCAGGCTCGCCTCGGCCAGCCAGCAGGCCGGCACCGGCGACGTGAACCTGGACGCCATTGCCGCCGCCGTCATCGGCGGCACCAGCCTGTTCGGCGGGCGCGGCAGCGCCTACTCGGCCCTGCTCGGCATCATCGTCATCCAGTCGATCGCGAGCGGGCTGACCCTGCTCGATCTGTCCTCCTCGCTGCGCTACATGATCACCGGCGCGGTGCTGGCGACGGCGGTGATCGTCGATTCCCTGGCGCGCCGCTCGCGCGCCTCCCACGGCCGCGCCTGAACGGCGCAAGCATGAACGGAACGTCCCCATGAACGCCATCCGCGCCAACGACCGCATGACGGCCATCGTCTGCCATGGGCCGGAGGACTACCGGGTGGAGCAGGTGGCCCGCCCGGCGCCGAAATCCCGCGAGATGGTGATCCGCATCGCCGCCTGCGGCATCTGCGCCAGCGACTGCAAGTGCTGGGGCGGCGCCAAGATGTTCTGGGGCGCACCCGGCGTCCCCGCCTACGTCAAGCCTCCGGTGATCCCCGGCCACGAGTTCTTCGGCGCCGTGGACGAGCTGGGCGAGGGGGCTGCCGAGCATTTCGGCGTGCAGCCCGGCGACACCGTGATCGCCGAGCAGATCGTGCCGTGCGACCGCTGCCGGTTCTGCCGCTCCGGAAAGTACTGGATGTGCGAGGTGCACAACATCTTCGGCTTCCAGCGCGAGGTGGCCGATGGCGGCATGTCCGAGTACATGCTGATCCCGCCCACCGCGCGCATCCACGTCATCCCGAAATCCATGCGGCTGGAGGACGCGGCGATCATCGAGCCGCTGTCCTGCGCCATCCACACGGTGCAGCGCGGCGACGTGCAGCTGGACGACGTGGTGGTGATCGCGGGCGCCGGGCCGATCGGGCTGATGATGGTGCAGGTCGCCAAGCTGAAGACGCCCAAGAAGCTGATCGTGATCGACCTGGCGCCGGAGCGGCTGGCGCTGGCCACGAAGTTCGGCGCCGACGTGGTGATCAACCCCAGGGAGCAGGACGCGCTGGCGATCGTGCAGGGGCTCACCGGCGGCTACGGCTGCGACGTCTACATCGAGGCCACCGGCTCGCCTTCCGGCGTCACGCAAGGCATGGCGCTGATCCGCAAGCTGGGCCGCTTCGTGGAGTTCTCGGTGTTCGGCGCCGACGTCACCATGGACTTCTCCATCATCGGCGACCGCAAGGAGCTGGACGTGCGCGGCGTGCATCTCGGCCCGTACTGCTACCCGATCGCCATCGACCTGCTGGACCGCGGGCTGGTGACTTCGCAGGGCATCGTCACCCACGGCTACGCGCTTGACGAGTGGGACGAAGCGATCCGCGTCGCCAACTCGCTCGACTCGATCAAGGTGCTGCTGAAGCCGGCCGCCTGAGCGTGCCCTACGTCGTCGGCGTCGATATCGGCACCCAGAGCACCAAGGCGCTGCTGGCCGACGCCGGCGGCCGCATCCTGGCGCAGCACAGCCACCCCTACGCCCCGGACACGCCGCAGCCGCTGTGGGCGGAGCAGGACGCCCGGGTGTGGCTGGAGGCGGTGGCGGCGTGCGTCGCCGGGTGCGTGGCCAAGGCGGGCGTGCCGGCGGGAGAGATCGCCGGGCTGTGCGTCAGCAGCCTGTACGGCGGCTCCGGCATCCCGGTGGACGCGGACATGCAGCCGCTGCACCCGTGCCTGATCTGGATGGACCGGCGCGCCGGGGCGGAGGTGGCGCACGTGCGCGCCACGCAAGACCTGGACCGGCTCTATGACATCACCGGCAACGGCGTGGACAGCTATTACGGCTTCACCAAGATGCTCTGGCTGCGGCGCAACCGCCCCGAGATGTGGGCGCGCACCCGGCACCTGCTGCCGCCGAACGCCTGGGTGATCGCCCAACTGACGGGCGCGGTGGCGGTCGATCATTCCTCCGCCGGCAACATCGGCGGCGTGTACGACATCAAGGCGCGCGCCTGGTCGGGCGAGATGCTGGACGGCTTGGGCATCCCGCGCTCGATGATGCCGGAGCGGCTGGTGGAGTCCTCGGCCGCCGTGGGGACCGTCTCGGCCGCCTGGGCCGGGCGCACCGGGCTGCTGGCCGGCACCCCCGTGATGGCGGGCGGGGTGGATGCGGCCGTCGCCACCTTCGCCGCCGGCGCCACTCGGCCGGGCCAGCACGTCGCCATGATCGGCACCAGCATGTGCTGGGGCAGCGTCACCCGCCACGCCGACGCCCGCCACGGCCTGATCGCCATGCCGCACGTGTTCAACGGCATGCAGGACCTTTACGTGTTCGGCGGCGCGATCACCGCCGGCGCGTCGGTGTCCTGGTTCCAGTCGCAATTCTGCCGCGACGGGGCGGGCGCCGTCTCCGCCGCGCAACTGGACGCCGAGGCGGCGGCGGACAGCGGCGGCGTGGTGTTCCTGCCCTACCTGATGGGCGAGCGCAGCCCGGTGTGGGACGACCAGGCCAGCGGCGCGTTCGCGGGGCTGAACCTGTCCAGCAGCCGCGCCGAGATTTACCGCGCTGTGCTGGAAGGCGTGACTTTCGCGCTGCGTCACAACATGGATGCTGGCCGCCGCACGATGCAGGACCTGGCGGACGCGCTGATCGTGGTCGGCGGGGCGGCGCATTCAGACTTGTGGATGCAGATCATCGCCGACACCACGGGCTATCCCGTCCGCACCATCGCCGAGAACGTGGAGGCCGCGCTGGGGGCGGCGCTGCTGGCGGGGCTGGGCGCTGGAGTGGTGACAGCGGAGGCCGCATCGGCCGGGTGGGTGACGCTGGCGGACCGCGCGCAGCCGAACCCGGCGGCGCAGCCGCGCTATGATCGGCTCTATGACATCTACAAGGACCTCTACCCGGCACTCAAGGATGTGATGCACCGACTACGCGTCACGGCCCGGTGAAACCTTGGTTTGCCGGTTGCGGCGCATCTTGGAGGCGACCAGAGCGGAGCCTGTTTGCGGGTGAAGAGGCTCGTTAAAACGACGAGACAGAGCACGCTGACCGTTTATGGTCAGCCTTGAAGCGCTTTACAGGCTGCGGAAAAACTCCGAGCGTCCGCCTTGCAGGGCGCTCCCTCCGGTGGCTTTCCAATCGCCTGAAGCAGGCGACCGGAACCTTTGGTCACCTCCGCCCTGCACCCGAAAGGGGCCAACTCTTGCAAGCGGGGCATCCCCTTTACCTTTCACGATAAGGTGTCCAGAGGATGACTATCCTCTGGTGGGGTTCGGGGCAAAGCCCCGACCTGAATTGCCCAGTGTTTCTCAGCAGCCTGTCCGAGCGCCCTACCGCGCAGGCGGCAGCGCCGTCGCCTCCGTGACCAGATGATAGAACCGCCCGTCGAACAGCTTCATGACCTCCATCGTCGCAGCATGCGCCTCCGGGCGGATCGGGGACGCCACGCAGGCGTCGATCGCGGCCATGTCGGGAAAATCCATCTCCAGGATCATCGCGATCGGCCGCGCGTCCTGGTCCGCCGACCGCGTGCGCTGCACCCGCACGGCCAGCACGCCGGGGAAGCGTTGCCAGATCGGCTCCAGCTCCTTCCGCACCCGGCGGAAGAACTCCTCCTCCTGGCCGGCGTGGATTTCACCCTCGTAGATGGCCGTCCTGGTCAGCATCCGGCGCTCCCGCGTTCACCCCTTGCTAACGGACGCGGCGCGCACCGGGTTTCAGAACCGTTCGACCCAGGGGCGCACCGCGATCTCGTCCGTCCAGACCGAGCGCGGCTGGTCCATCACCGCGGCCATGGTGGCGGCAATGGCGTCCGGGTCCAGGTGGCTGTCCGGCGACGCCTCGGCGCGTCCAGGGCTGCGGATCGCGCCGTCCACCACGACGTGGACGACGTGGATGCCCTGCGGGTGCAGCTCCCGCGCCATGGACTGCGCCAGGCCGCGCAGGGCGAACTTGCCCATCGCGAACGGGGCGGAGTGCGGGTAGCCCTTCACCCCGGCAGACGCCCCGGTGAGCAGGATGCAGCCGCCGCCTGAAGCGAGCATCCGCCGCGCCGCCTGCTGCGCCACGAGGAAGGCGCCGAACGCCGTCACCT
>CAXTTH010000138.1:0-6017 GCA_964247035.1 uncultured Acetobacteraceae bacterium | reverse complement strand
AATCCCCCCTCGAACCGTGATGGAACGCACCAAAGGTTGTGATGGTCGGCTCTCACTTTAAACCACGGCTCACGGATGCGCTCGCAGCGGCAGTAGCGGCTTACCCGGAAGCCAGGGTTGAGGTGGCAGATGAGGGAATTACTCTGCATCCGTCACGGCCGCCCGTTGGCAAGCGCGCGCTTATCGCATAACCCCACACCCTGTGCCGCGGCCCAATTAGTAAACAGGCTCGCGAGCCCTCTTTTAATCACCTTTTTGAAAGCCAAGCGGCTCAGCATTGCATAAGATGAGCACTGACTTCACCGAGCACCTGACCGGTTCAATTTGCGTCGTGGTCCGAGCCACTTGTGCAACGACCGTAGGCTCATCCCCACGCGCTGGGTGATCTCGACACTGCTAATCTCACTGGATGGCTTGGCCCATAGCGGTCGTGCAGCCTCGATCTTCGCCCGCCGTGCCACCTCGGCCTTGGCTACAATGACCGCGGCCGCGGCTGACCGACCTTCTTCCGTCTGACCACGCCGCCAAGTCTCGTCCAAGCCAGCAAGGGCCTCAAGTAGGCCTGCGTGGAGCGTGCCAGCGCTGAACATCTCGCCCGTGTCGATGGTGTGGACGTCCGCGCCGAGCCGACTGACGGCCGCCAAGGCACGGGCAACGTCGCCTACGCTCCAGCCGATGCAGCGCAAGGCGGCGATATGGATCACCGCGGGCACTACATCGGGCGTGGCATATGTTCCCGGGCTGAGCATAACCGCACGCTGCCGCAGGCTACCCGGCTCGCGGCGCCGGAGCTGGGTCGGGTTCAAGCTATCCCGGTAGACTCCCTCCAAGCTGACCCCAGCTCGCGCAAGCAGCTCTTCCTGCTGCACGACCGATAGCCCCGGCACACCCTCCCGCAAATAGGCAACGAAGATGGAACGTCTCTGTCGGCTCATTTGTTAGACCTGTCGTGCTTGCGTGTTATTCCGTGCCGTGCATAATGGCCCGTAGCAGAAGGGAGGCGGGGGATGGTCGCAATCATGGACTTGTCCGGAGGCAGGTGTTGCTTGCGAACCGGTGCTGCGGCTGCCGGAGCAGGGTGGCCATGAGCGGGAGCGGCGAAGAACCTTCCATCAACATGGGCGCGATCGTGGGGGTTATCGTGGTCATACTGGCCACCGTCGGCACTGGCATGGTGGGCTGCCCGGTCTACGACGTGTGGACTGCCAAGAAGGCCGGCGAGGCCGAACTGGCGCAAGCAGACCAGAACCGGCAGATCGCGGTCGCCCAGGCCCGCGCCAAGGCGGAGGGCGCGCATTTCGAGGCTGAGGCCGAGATCACCCGCGCCGAAGGTGTAGCCCGTGCCAACCAGATCATCGGCCAGAGCCTGAAGGGCAACGAAGCGTATCTGCGCTACCTGTGGATCAACGGGCTGGAGCAGAACAAGAACGCGGTAATCTACGTTCCCACGGAAGGCAACCTGCCCATCCTGGAAGCCAGCAGACTGCCGCGCTTGCCGGGTGCGGACCCGGCGCCCGCCGCCACAACCAAGCCCGGTCCGTAGCAGGCAGAGCCTTCCTTTCTTAGCCAAGCTGTTCAGCAAAGGGCGCGTTTGATGTCCGATGATTGGCCTGCAAGCAAGGTTAGGTGAGCACGCAGCTAGCATCATCCTCAGCTGTTCCGAGTAAGAAAAAAGACGGTCTGCGAGCATAAATTTCAATGATGGAAAGTGCCCACACCTGAGGGAGGCTTGGATGAACATCACGACCAAGTTGGTGCTGACAGCCGTGGTCCTGGCGGCGGGGTGGCTTAGCAGCGGCTTGATCGGGTCGGGACCCGTGCGGACCATCACCTCGGCCGACTTGGCGGGATTGCAGTTCACCCATACCGACGCGGCGGCGCTGGCCTATGCGGCAGGAACGAGCGCCATGGACCGTGCTCCCTGGTGGCTGGACCTGGCCGCCCTGGCAGCGATCGCCGCCATCTGGATCGGCCCAGCGCTGCGCCGGAAGTCGGGTCCGGCAGCGGCGGTCGTGGCCCTGATCGCGGCATCGGCCACGACGCCCGCACGCGCCTACTTCAGCACGACGGACAAGACCGAAGCCGTCAGCATCATGCCCAACGAGAGCGCCTTCTGGATACCCGACACAGGCGCCAACAAGGACAGCCAGGTCAGCATGGACTCCGAGTCCTACTACCAGGCCAACAAGATTGCGCTGACGCGGTTCGTCATCCCGCATGCCAAGCTCGCGAATACCGCCGGATGGATCGGGTTCGATTCCTACGTGCCCACCGGCCGCATGATCATCGTCGACCGCGCGCCCTACTACCGGGAATGGACGATGAGCGACAAGCGCGGCACTTCGGCCAAAGACGAGAGCGCGCCGTGCCAGACCAAGGAAGGGATCAACATCACGACGGAGATCGGCATATCGACATCCGTGGCCGAGGCGAACTCCGCCAAGTTCCTGCATTTCTTCGGGGTCAACAACCCGGTCGGCGACCGGTCGGACCCGCAGGTGATCTTCGCCAGCGTCTACTACGGGCGCAGCCTCGCCCAGGTGATGGACACCATAGGACGCGGCCTGATCCACACGGCGGTCTGCCGGGAGATCGGCTCGCGCGGCTTCGACGAGGCCAACGCCGCCGCCAACGACATCATGGACAAGGTGGCCAAGGAGGCCGGCAAGTTCTTGGCCGATCGGGGAATCACGCTGGAGTACATGGGCTGGGCGGGCACCTGGAGCTTCGACCAGGATGTCCAGCGGGCGGTGAACAACGCCTACACCGGCGCCAAGATCGCGCCGGTGCTGCCGCAGCTGCAGGCCAAGGCGATGGTGGACGCGCTCGAAGCGTGGGACCACCACCTGCCGAGCTCAGTGTCGCTTTGGTCCCCCAGCATCCCTGAGGCGCTAAGCGGCTTCCTGAAGGAACCTGCGCATAAATGACCACCAAAGGGCAGTTCTGGTCAGCGGCTGCGGTGGGATAGTCGATGCCCGGCACCGCAGGGCTTTCAGCAAGGAGCGCGTTTGATGTCCGATGATTGGCCAGCAGGGTTTACCCACTTGGAACCCTATCAACCGCCTGAGATCATTCGTGAGCCGCATCCCGAAGTGGTGCGCTGGGTGGGGTATACCCCCTGGCCGACGGACAAGCCGTTCCCGCTGACGCCGCTGGAGGCCTGGTACGTGATGCAGGGCTTCACGGTCAAACCAGCCGCGACGTTTACCCTCGACGAGTTCATGCAGTTCCCCGGTGACCTGGAAGGCGGCCCGAACGGGGTCATGCTACGCCAGCGATAGTCGCCCATGCCGCGGCTATGGGTCCTGTCCGACCTGCACCTGGACGCCGTGCCGTACCCAGAGGCTTTCCGCCCTCTGCGGCCGAACTTTGACGTGCTGGTCGCGGCCGGCGATATCTGGGAGGGCAGCAGCGCCCGAGCCCTCGCCATCGTGGCCAAACTGGCGAACGGCAAGCCGGCGGTGTTCGTGTTGGGTAACCACGAGCCTTGGCACCGCGATCTGGCCGAGGAGCGAGCTGTGGCCCAACGTGCGGCCGACCGGCACGGGATCACGCTGCTGGACGACGAGGAGGCCGAATGCGCCGGCGTGCGCTTCGTGGGTGGCACGCTGTGGGCCGATGGCGAGCTTGCTGGGAAGGAGAGGGCGCCGAGGCGGGCGACAGGCGAGCCGGTCTATGTCGACCGCAGCCGCGGCGCCCGCTGGATCACCAACGGGGACGAAGCGGCGCTGCACAGGGAAACCCTGGACGCAATCGCCACGGCGCTGACCCGGCCGCGCGATGATCGGCCCGTGGTGGTAGTGACGCATCATGCGCCGCACCCGTGCTGCCTGCCACCCGCCGACCGGACCGGCTGGGTGGCGGGCAACGCGGCGTCAAACTTGTCGTACTTGACGGACGCCGGCTTGGCCGAGCTGTGGGTGCATGGGCACGTTCACCGCTCGCTCGACCTGGTCCGCCCAGGCGGCACCCGCATCGTTTGCAATCCAGCCGGGCCCGGGTTCAGCAATGCCGACTTCCAAGACGACCTGGTGATCGAAGTCTGAGGACGGGGCGCTCCAGGTGGTAGTCCTGACGCGGACAGTAACACGGTTAGGCCGAAGGAGAGCGCTATGGACACGCAGCCGCAGCAGCATGATGCCGACGATCGCGACCACGATCAAGCGGCGTCCGCATGGTTGGCATCGGAAGCGTTCACCGATTTCCTGACGCTCACCTTCGGCACCGCGGTGAGGCAGGCAGTAGATGAGCAGGTCGCCAAGGGCGTGATCCAGCCTCAGTGACGCGACCGGTCTGCGTCATCGTCTGCGGGATCAACGGCACCGACAAATCGACGCTGGCCGATGCTTTCACCTGGCCTCCCGACTTGGCTGGACTGCCGTTTCTCAACTCCGACCGGCTGAGCAAGATGGTGAGCTTGCATCGCTTGCTCTCTTACATATTATGCAGTTGCATAACAATATCGCTTTGAGAGGCCATGATGCCGCGGCAGAGCCAGCACCCGAAGGAAGAGAGTTTTAACTTCCGCATCGACCCCAAGCTCAAAGCCGAGTTCCAGACTGCGACGGAGGCGAAGGACAAGCCGGCCGCCCAGGTGCTGCGCGACTTCATGCGGGCCTACGTGGAGCGCCAGCGCGAACGGGCCTTTGCCGCTGAAGCGAAGCGGCAATCCCGGATACTCACCGAACATGCAGCCGGTCCGCACAGCGACGAGGCGGAGGTGATGCGCTGGGTTGAGAACGTGGCCGACACCAACGGCTGGACGGCATGAGGCGAGGCGACTTGGTGACGGTCGTCACGTCGGGCGACTACGGCAAGCCGCGACCGGCGTTGATCATGCGGTCGGACGTTTATGCCGAGCACCTGTCCATCACCGTGCTGCCGCTGACCAGCGAATTGCACGATGTGCCACTGCTGCGGGTTACGGTGGAGCCGGGCGAGGACACCGGGCTTCGACGGCGGTCGCAAGTGATGGTGGACAAGGCGACCACCGTCCCGGGCGCCAAAGCCGGAAGCTTCATCGGCCGGCTGGACGAAGCCACGCTGGCGAAGGTGAGCCAAGCGTTGGGTGCTTTCCTCGGAACCAGGTAAGGCAGCAATAATCCCGACGCCGAGCACGGCACCGGGTGGCCGGGTTGAGGCAGCCTGGCAGCCTCTCTCCATCCCACTCGACCCCGCGGTGTTCCCCCGGCTGTGGCCGGAGGAGCTTCGCCCCAAACGCCTGTCGATCAGCCGTGCCTGGCCCGTTTCAGCAGATCGTCGGGCTCCTCCGGACTTGCATCGTTTGCTGTGGCCCTACGCTTTCCCGCAAGCCCCTGCTGCCCGCTATCCGGCATGGCGGGCGCGTTGATACGCCGGACCGTGCCGCCGTTGTCAGCGGCCAAGGCTGCCGCCTCGTCGGGCGTGGCCATGCCTTCCCAGTGCTGGAGCACCTTGCTGAAGCGGAATCCGGCGGCGCGCAGCTTGGCCGTGGCCTCCTTGGGCAGCGGGGTGGGGAAGGTGAGGACGATCGGCTCCTTGCCCTCGTCGCGCAGTCGGGCCTCACGTGCAAAGGCCCGGCCACCCAGGGCGGCCCATTGCGCCACCTGTTCCTTCCCGGACGCCCCTTCTTTCAGCGAGAGCAGGGCGCCGTAGAGGGCATTGGGCTCGAGTTCGAGCAGGCTGGCTTTCTCGACCAGCCCGCCGGCCTGGTAGATCTTGGTGTTGCGCGCCTTGCGCCCGTCGGCCTTGAGCTTGGCTTCCTTCCCGGCGAGGCGGGCCTTTTCCTGTTCGTGGGCGCTGAGCCGTTCAGCGAGCGATTTAGCCATGGCCGTCTCCTATGTGCTGCGGGCGAGAATGCCGCGGCGGTCAGGATCGCCGCAGGCGTTGCGAACGGCGAATGCCGAAAATTGGCGAAGCTGGTCGATGTTCGGCAGCTGCCTTGGCGTTTGTGCGCGGGGAGGTGAGCAGACACCTGCCAGCCGACCTGACCAGTCCCAGCCTTGAGCAAACCCCGCAGGTTCGGCACCCGGGAGCGG
>CAXTTH010000137.1:0-6070 GCA_964247035.1 uncultured Acetobacteraceae bacterium | reverse complement strand
GCCCCGGCTGGGGCCTGGACGAGCGCTTCCTGGCCGCGCTGGAGCACGGGATGCCGCCGGCCAGCGGCATCGCGCTGGGCTTCGACCGCCTGGCGATGATCGCGGGCGGGGCGGAACGGATTGACCAGGTGCTATGGCTGCCGTAGCGGGCGCACGGCAGGGCGTTGCCACCACCGGCAACGTTGCGCGCTGGGTAGCCGGGCCATGCCGGCCCGCGCCGGGGAGGACCAGGATGCGACGCTTCCATCTCGCGACGGCGCTGTTGATCGCGGCAGGCGCCCAGGCCTCTGGGCAGGCCCACGCGCAGGCCATCACCGATGCCGATCGGTCCTATCTGCAGGACCAGGCGCAAGAGGCGGCCTACGAGTTGGCCATCGCCCACCTGGCCGACGAGACATCCGCGCGACCCGACCTTCGCGGTTACGCGCAGATCGTCATCACGAACCACGAGGAGCTGGACGAGCAGCTCGCGCGACTGGCGAAGAGCAACGGCGTGACCCTGGCGGCTTCGATGAGGGACGGCGACAAGCCTGCGCTCAAGCGGCTTCAAGCCATGAAAGGCCGGGAGTTCGACCGGGCCTACATCCAGGAAGCCAACCGCACCAACGAAGCGGATGAGAAGAAGGACGCGGCGGAGGCCGGGCAAACGCAGGATGCGGCGATGCAGACCTTCGCCAAGGAGCTGCAACGCTACGACGAGAAGCATGCCAAGCTGAGCAAGGCGCTGGACGGGCAGGACTGAGAACCTGGCTTCCCGCCTCAGGTCAACCGCGACGTTTGCGCCCACCTTTGCGCCGCGCGCCCGGCGGTCCATCTTGCCTGCCAAACGACCTGTGGAGCGGCTACCATGAAAGCAGACAGCGTCCTCGACACCATCGGCCAGACGCCGCACATCCGCATGGCCCGCCTGTTCCCCGAAGCCCAGGTCTGGATCAAGTCCGAGCGCAGCAACCCTGGCGGCTCCATCAAGGACCGTATTGCGCTGGCCATGGTGGAGGCGGCAGAGGCCAGCGGGCAGCTGAAGCCCGGCGGCATGATCATCGAGCCCACCTCGGGCAACACCGGCATCGGCCTGGCCATGGTCGCGGCGGTGAAAGGCTACCCGATCATGCTCGTCATGCCCGACTCGATGTCCGTGGAGCGGCGGCGGCTGATGCAGGCCTACGGCGCGACGTTCGACCTGACGCCCCGGGCGCAGGGCATGAAAGCCGCCATCGCGCGAGCGCACGAGCTGGCGGCGGAGAACCCGGGCGCCTGGATCCCGCAGCAGTTCGAGAATCCGGCCAACATCGACATCCATGTCCGCGCCACGGCGGAGGAAATCCTCGCCGACTTCCCGGACGGGATCGACATCATGATCACCGGCGTCGGCACGGGCGGGCACATCACCGGCTGCGCGGAGGTGATGAAGCGCCGCTGGCCACAGCTCAAGGTGTTCGCGGTGGAGCCGTCGCAATCCCCGGTGATCTCGGGCGGCGAGGCGGCGCCGCACCCGATCCAGGGCATCGGCGCCGGGTTCATCCCAGCCAACCTGCACACGGACGTGCTGGACGGGGTGATCCAAGTGGAGGCGGAGGAGGCGCGCGAGTGGGGGCGGCGGTCAGCTGTGCAGGAAGGCTTGCTGGTCGGCATCTCGTCCGGCGCCACGCTGGCGGCCATTGCAAGGAAGTTGCCGGAGTTGCCGGCGGGCGCGGTGGTGCTGGGGTTCAACTACGACACTGGCGAGCGTTACCTGTCCGTCGCCGATTATTTCCCTGGCTGACCAGAAAGCCATGCCATGGCGCCGAGCGTTTGCCTACTCGGCCGCATGGACGGTTGTGGCAGACGCAGGCATGACGGCAGTGCGGCTGGAGGCCGCAGCGGGTTCCAGCCGGCGCCAGGCGCACCAGGCCACGCCGGCCAGGGTCAGGCAGCCGAAGGGCGGCAGACCCGTGCCGGTAAGCCAGAACGTCAGGCCGGGCCAGGCCCAGGCTGCCGCAAGCAGGGTCGCCTCGAATGGGCGAAAACCCGTTCTGACGGCCATGCCGGCCAGCATCGCGATGCCGACTGCGACGCCGATCGAGTCGTATGAATAACCGTATGGCGTGGCCAGCAAAGCCAATGCGGCGGTCAACGCCGTCCTGGCCTTCGGGTCGGCGGCCGGCTTGCTCCATGCCTGCCAGGCCAGCATCACGCATCCGGCCGTCACCATCGCCTGGGTGGCATATGCAATCGGGAGGGAAGCGCCTGCCCAGCGGGCCAGGATGAACGGCGTCGCCATCATGTTCTGGTAGGTTTCGCCAAAAGGCCGCTCCAGAATCGCGGTGGTCACGTAATGCCGCACATCCGTAAGGAACCAGAACCACGTTTCGGGACCGAACGCCCACGCGCTGCCGCCGATGACCGCGGTCGCCGTGCCCGCCGCCACGGCAGCCGTCCGCCAGGCGCCGGAAGCAGCCAGGCAGAGCGGCACCAGCACTCCCAGTTGCGGCTTGGTGGTCAGCAACCCAAACAGCACCCCGGCCATGACCGGCCTGCGCCCCACCAGCAACAGGCCGCCTTCCAGCAAGGAAGCGGTGATGGCGCCATTCTGACCGGCCAACGCGTTCTCAATCACCGCTGGGCTGCACAGCACGGCAAGGCAGGTCAGCCATGACAGCCCGCATCGCCGCAGGACGGCCATGAGCAGCGCCACCGAACCAGCGACCCAAACCATGAAGCCAGGCACCAGCGGCAAGGCGGCCAAGGGGATGGCCAGGAACAGCGCACTGGGCGGGTAGCACCATGTGTGAACCTCCAGACCCATGCCGAACAGGCCATCCAGCCAGCCGTTGTATCGGTCGGGATGGAACAAGGTGCTGAAATCCCCGGCGCTGGCCAGCTTGCCGCCGGCCCACACGTTCAAGTAATCCCGTACAGCGATCGCGTCCCATGGCGCTGGAAGCGGGTAGTGGCGCATCTCAACCCAAGTCAGCACGGCCAGAATAAATCCTGGCACGGCACAGGTCAGCATGAACAGCGCGAATGCCCGGCGGGGAGTGGCGGGAGCGACGATCATGGCTCCAGCGATAGTCCAGACTGGTTAAGCAGCCGCTAAGCTCTGCCGATCAGACGATGGCGCGCCCATGGCAATGCTTGAACTTCTTGCCCGAGCCGCACGGGCACAGCGCGTTACGGGGCACGTTGCGCCAGGTTGCCGGGTCAGCGGATATCTCCGCCAAATCCCGGGCCGGAAGGGTCAGCACCTCGGCCGGCTCGGCGGATGCCATGGTGAAGGCGGGCGTTTCCAGCACTGCCTCCGGATGGTTCTCCCACATCATGGCCGGCAGCGGTGGCGGCTGGGGCGGCTCGGCTTGCAACTGCAGGCCGGACACGGTTGCCGTCACCCGCTGCTTCAGGTCGTCCAGCATGGAGTTGAACAGCGCGAACGCCTCGCTCTTGTACTCGTTGAGCGGGTCCCGCTGGCCGTAGGAGCGCAGGTGGATGCCCTGGCGCAACTGGTCCAGCACCAGCAGGTGTTCCTTCCAGACCGCATCCAAGGTCTGCAACAGCACGGACTTCTCGACGAAGCGCATCAGGTCTGGGCCGAATTGCGACGTTTTAGCCGCCAACTGCGCCTCGGCTGCGGTGAGGATGCGCTCACGGATCGCCTCCTCGTCGATGCCATCCTCCGCGGCCCACCCGGGCACGGGCACGTCCATGTCGAGCAGGCGACGGCAATCCTCGGCCAGCTCGGCGGCTTCCCACTGCTCGCTGAACGCCTTGGCCGGGATGCGCCGGGTCACGGTGGCGTCGATCACCTCCGCGCGCATGTCGGCGATGGTCTCGGCCACGTCCACGGCGAGCATGAACTCCTTGCGCTGGCCATAGACCTCCTTGCGCTGGCTGTTCATCACGTCGTCGTATTTCAGCACGTTCTTGCGGGTGTCGAAGTTGCGCGCCTCGACCTTCTTCTGCGCCTTCTCCAGCGCCCGGTTGATCCAGGGGTGGATGATGGCCTCGCCGGGCTTGAGCCCCAGCTTCTGCAGCATCCCGCCCATGCGGTCGGACCCGAAGATGCGCATCAGGTCGTCTTCCAGGCTGAGGAAGAAGCGGCTGGCGCCCGGGTCGCCCTGGCGGCCGGAGCGTCCGCGCAGCTGGTTGTCGATGCGACGGCTCTCGTGCCGCTCGGTGCCGATCACCATCAGCCCGCCGGCAGCCTTCACCACGTCATGCGCCGCGGCGACCTCGGCCTCGATGGCGGCCTGCCGCGTCTCCCGCGCGGCCTCTTCCAGCCCCTCCAGCTCCAGCTTGAGCCGCATGTCCAGGTTGCCGCCGAGCTTGATGTCGGTGCCGCGCCCGGCCATGTTGGTGGCGATGGTGATGGCGCCGGGTGCGCCGGCCTGGCTGACGATGCGCGCCTCCTGCTCGTGGAAGCGGGCGTTCAGCACGGCGTGCGGCACTTGCTTATGGGTCAGCAGCTCGCTGATGATCTCGCTCTTCTCGATGGAGGTGGTGCCGACCAGCACCGGCTGGTTGCGCGCCCGCGCCTCGGCGATCAGCGTCGCGACCGCCTCGTATTTCTCGGCGGCCGAGCGGTACACCTCGTCGTCGCTGTCCGCGCGGGTGACGGGCACGTTGGTGGGAATCTCCACCACGTCCAGCTTGTAGATCTCGGCGAACTCGTCCGCCTCCGTCAGCGCGGTGCCGGTCATGCCGGACAGCTTGGGGTACAGCCGGAAGTAGTTCTGGAAGGTGATGGAGGCGAGCGTCTGGTTCTCCGCCTGGACGGTCACGCCTTCCTTGGCTTCCAGCGCCTGGTGCAGGCCGTCCGAGTAGCGGCGGCCTTCCATCTTGCGGCCGGTGAACTCGTCGATGATGACGACCTTGTCGGCCTGCACGATGTAGTCCACGTCCCGCGCGAACAGGGTGTGGGAGCGCAGGCTCTGCTGCACGTGATGCACCACCGTCACGTTGAAGATGTCGTAGAGCGTGCCTTCCTTCAGCACCCCCGCCTCGCGCAGCAGCCCCTCCACCCGCTCGGTGCCCGCCTCCGTCATGGTGACGGTCTTGAACTTCTCCTCCTTCTCGTAGGTGTCCGGGTCCTGCACCAGATCCCGCACCACGGCGTTGACCTGGCGGTACAGGTCCGAGCTGTCCTCCGCCGGGCCGGAGATGATGAGCGGGGTGCGCGCCTCGTCGATCAGGATGCTGTCCACCTCGTCCACGATCGCGTAGGCGAACGGGCGCTGGGACATGTCCTCCAGGCGGTACTTCATGTTGTCGCGCAGGTAGTCGAAGCCGAACTCGTTGTTGGTGCCGTAGGTAATGTCCGCACTGTAGGCGGCGCGGCGCTCCTGGTCATCCAGGCCATGGACGATGATGCCGGTGGACAGGCCGAGGAAGCCGTAGAGCTGGCCCATCCATTCCGCGTCGCGCCGGGCCAGGTAGTCGTTGACGGTGACGACGTGGACGCCTTGGGCCGGCAGCGCGTTCAGGTACACCGGCAGGGTGGCGACCAGGGTCTTGCCCTCGCCGGTCTTCATCTCGGCGATCTTGCCGTCGTGCAGCACCATGCCGCCGACCATCTGCACGTCGAAGTGCCGCATCCCCAGCACCCGGCGCGCCGCCTCCCGCACGGTGGCGAAGGCTTCCGGCAGCAGCTGGTCCAACGTGGCGCCCTCGGCAAGGCGCTGGCGGAACTCGGCCGTCTTGCCCCGCAGTGCAGCGTCGTCCAGCGCCTGCATCGCGGGCTCGTGGGCATTGATCTCCGGCACCCGGCGCTGATAGCCCTTGAGGGAGCGGTCGTTGGCGTTGCCGAAGATGCTGCGGGCGAGGCTGGCGAACATGGGATTTCCGGTGTCGGTCGGGAGCGCCTTGAGATAGGTGGCAGGCCCGTCCCGGTCAACGCGGGGGTCAACGCGGGCGCCGGCGCCGGCGCCCGCCTGTTGCGATGGCCCCACCTTCGGGGAACTTGGCGGGCCAGCCGTCTTCGGCCATAACCGCGCAGCCCTGGACCGAGGTTTCCCATGCGCCTGTCGCTTGCCGTCGCAGCCGCCCTGCTGTGTGCGCCCGCCCTGCCATCTGCCGTCATGGCGCAGCCGGCTGCGCC
>CAXTTH010000136.1:0-6072 GCA_964247035.1 uncultured Acetobacteraceae bacterium | reverse complement strand
GCACCACCGGGCTGCCCCGCGCCGCCATGCTCACCCACGCTAACCTGACAGCGGCGGCCTCCATCTACGCCGTCTGGTTCACCGGCATCGGGCTTCAGGCCCGCGAGGGCGACCGGGTGATCGGCATCCTGCCGCTGTTCCACATCTACGCGCTGGTCGCCGTGATGCTGCGCTGCCTGGCCGAGGGCGTCACCATCCTGCTGCGGCTGCGCTTCGACGCGGCGCAGGTGCTGGACGACATCGAGCGCCGCGGCGCCACCAGCCTGCCCGGCGTGCCCACGATGTTCATCGCCCTCGCTGCCCAGCCTGACCTGGAGCGCCGCAACCTGGCCTCCCTGCGCAGCGCCAGTTGCGGCGGGGCCACGCTGCCGGTGGAGGTGGCGCGCCGGTTCGAGGGGCTGACCGGCCGGCGGGTGGGTGGCGGCTGGGGCATGACGGAGACCTGCTCCTCCGGCACGCATCTCAGTCCCGGTGCGGCGATGAGCCCTGGGCTGATCGGCGTGCCGCTGCCCGGCATCGAGATCGTCGTCGTGGACCTGGCGGACCCGCGCCGCCGCCTGCCGCAGGGCGAGGTGGGGGAGCTGGCCATCCGCGGCCCCAACATCACCGCCGGGTATTGGAACCGTCCGGAAGAGACCACGGAGGCGATCGTCGATGGCTACCTGCTCACCGGCGATGTCGGCGTGATGGACGAGGCTGGCAGCTTCTCGATCGTGGACCGCAAGAAGGACATGATCATCTCCGGTGGCTTCAACGTGTACCCCCGCATGATCGAGGACGCGGTATACGAGCATGCCGCCGTGGAGGAGTGCACCGCCGTCGGCATCCCGGATGCCTACCGCGGCCAGTCGGCCAAGGTGTTCATCAAGCTGCGCGAGGGCGCCGAGCCGTTCACGCTTGAGGAGCTGCGCGGCTTCCTGGCCGACAAGCTGGGGCGTCACGAGCTGCCGGCCGCCATCGCGTTCCGCGACTCGCTTCCCCGCACCGCCGTCGGCAAGCTGTCCCGCAAGGAGCTGGCCGATGAGGAGCGCACCCATGTCCCCGAGCAGATGAAGGCCACTTTGCCATGACCGAAGCCGTGATCGTCTCCACCGCCCGCACGCCGATCGGCAAGGCGCAGCGCGGCGCGTTCAACCTCACCCACGGGGCGGACCTGGGCGGCCACGCCATCCGCGCCGCCATGGATCGCGCCGGCATCGATCCGGCCAGCGTGGAGGACGTGGTGATGGGCTGCGCCAACCCGGAAGGCGCCACCGGCGGCAACATCGCCCGCCAGGCCGCGATCCGCGCCGGCATCCCCTCCACCGCCTCGGCCATGACGGTCAACCGGTTCTGCTCCTCCGGCTTGCAGGCGATGGCGCTGGCGGCCGGGCGCATCCTGAACGACGGCGCGCCGGTGGCAGTGGCGGGCGGGCTGGAATCGATCAGCCTGGTGCAGTTCCACATGAACCAGTACCATTACCGCGACGAGTGGCTGCTACAGAACAAGCCCGACGTGTACATGCCGATGATCGAGACGGCGGACATCGTGGCCTCTCGCTACGGCATCAGCCGCGAGGCGCAGGACGAGTATTCCCTGGAGAGCCAGCGCCGCACCGCCGCGGGGCAGCAGGCCGGGCGCTTCGCGCAGGAGATCGTGCCGATGACCGTCACCAAGGAGGTGGTGGACAAGGCGACCAAGGCGGCAAGCCAGGAGCAGGTGACGCTCACCTCGGACGAGTGCAACCGCCCGGAGACGACGCTGGAGGGCTTGGCGAAGCTGAAGCCGGTGCGCGGCGAGGACCAGTTCATCACCGCCGGCAATGCCAGCCAATTGAGCGACGGCGCGTCCGCCTGCGTGATGATGTCCATGGAGGAGGCGCAGCGGCTCGGGCTGACCCCGCTCGGCATCTTCCGCGGCTATGCGACCGCCGGGTGCGAGCCGGACGAGATGGGCATCGGCCCGGTGTACGCCATCCCGCGGCTGCTGGAGCGCAAGGGGCTCAAGGTCGAGGACATCGACCTGTGGGAGCTGAACGAGGCGTTCGCCAGCCAGGTGCTGTACTGCCGCGACCGGCTGGTCATCCCCCACGACACGCTGAACGGCGATGGCGGTTCGATCGCCATCGCCCATCCATACGCCATGCGCGGCGCGCGCATGGCCGGCCAGGCGCTGATCGAGGGGCGGCGGCGGGGTGCGAAGCACGCCGTCGTGACCATGTGCATCGGCGGCGGCCAAGGCGCGGCCGGCCTGTTCGAGATCATAAACTAAAGGGATGGAGGGGACGCGTCCCCTCCCGGGTCCAGGGCAGCGCCCTGGCCTTCATCATAGGGAGCCGACCATGGACCTGAGCTTCACCGCCGAAGAGCGCAGCTTCCGCCAGGAGATGCGCGACTTCTTCCGCAACGAGATTCCCGCCGACATCCGCCACAAGGCCGGCAAAGGTGAGCACGTCTCCAAGCAGGACCTGGTCATCACCCAGCAGGCGATGAACAAGGCCGGCATCGCCGTGCCGCACTGGCCGGTGGCATACGGCGGCAAGGACTGGACCAGCGTGCAGTCCTACATCTGGCTCGACGAGATGCAGACCGCCTCCGTTCCTGCCCCGCTTGCCTTCAACACCTCCATGGTCGGCCCGGTGATCGCGCAGTTCGGCAGCGAGGCGCAGAAGCAACGCTTCCTGCCCGCCACCGCGAACCTGGACATCTGGTGGTGCCAGGGCTTCTCCGAGCCGGGCGCCGGCTCCGACCTCGCCAGCCTACGCTGCACCGCACGGCGCGAGGGCGACGAGTGGGTGGTCAACGGCCAGAAGACCTGGACCACGCTCGCGCAATACGCCGACTGGATTTTCTGCCTCTGCCGCACCGACCCGGCGGCGGCCAAGCGGCAGGAGGGCATCTCCTTCATCCTGATCGACATGAAGACGCCGGGCATTACCGTGCGCCCGATCCAGACGATCGACGGCGGCCACGAGGTGAACGAGGTGTGGTTCGACGAGGTGCGGGTGCCGGCGGAGAACTTGGTCGGCGAGGAGAACAAGGGCTGGGACTACGCCAAGTTCCTGCTCGGCAACGAACGTGTCGGCATCGCCCGGGTCGGCGTCTCCAAGGCGCGGCTGATGCGGCTGCGCGAGCTGGCCAAGCTGGAGCGGATCGGCGACAAGCCGATGATCGAGGACCGGCACTTCCGCGAGCGGCTGACCGCCGTGGAGATCGAGCTGCGCGCGCTGGAGATGACCCAGCTTCGCGTGGTGGCCAGCGACCGGCACAACAAGCATGGCAAGCCGAACCCGGCCAGCTCCATCCTCAAGATCAAGGGTTCCGAGATCCAGCAGGCGACGACGGAGCTGCTGATGGACTTGGTTGGGCCGTATGCCATGCCTTACAGCGCCGAGGTTGAGCCCGAGGGCGACAACGACCCGATGTCGATCGGTCCGGACTACGCGGCTGAGGCGGCGCCGACCTACTTCAACTGGCGCAAGGTCTCGATCTACGGCGGCTCGAACGAGATACAACGCAACATCGTGGCCAAGGCGATCCTTGGGTTCTGATCAGAGGCGGCAACGACCGTGACAACTGTTCAGAGTGAGGTGTTCGAAGCATTTCGCGCCATCGACATCCCGGAGGACAAGGCGTTGAGGGCTGCCGGTGCTCTTAGCAGGCGTGACGACGATGTTGTCAGCCTCAAGAGCGACATGGCCCTGATGAAATGGATGATGGGCTTTGTGCTCGCCTTTCAGGTCGGTATCTTCGTCAAGCTGTTCATACACTGAGGACACCATGGATTTCGACCTGAACGACGACCAGCGCCTGCTCAAGGACAGCGTGGACCGGCTGATCGCCGACAAGTACGGCTTCGATCATCGCCGCGGCTTCATGGCCGAGCCCGGTGGCTGGAGCCGGACCATGTGGGCGCAGTTCGCCGAGTTGGGTTTGCTCGGCCTGCCGTTCTCCGAGGAGCTTGGCGGCTTTGGCGGCGGCCCGGTCGAGAGCATGATCGTGGCCGAGGCATTCGGCCGCGGGTTGGTGGTCGAGCCATACCTTGCCACCGTCGTGCTCGGCGGCGGCTTGATCCGCCGTGCTGCCGATCCTGCGATGCAGGCGGAGTTGCTGGGTCAGGTCGCCGCTGGCGAGCTGCTGCTGGCCTTTGCCCATGTCGAGCGGCAATCCCGCTACGAGCTGCACAACGTCTCCACGATCGCCCGCCAGGAAGGCGGGCGTTGGCGGCTGGAGGGTGAGAAGGGGGTCGTGCTGCACGGCGATACCGCCAACAAGCTGCTGGTCACGGCCCGCACCGCTGGCGGCACGCGGGACCGCGCGGGTATCGGCCTGTTCCTGGTGGATGTGCCGAGCGAGGGCATCTCCGTGCGCGGCTACCCAACGCAGGACGGGCTGCACGCGGCGGAGGTGTCGTTGGCCGGGGCTACTGGCATTCCGCTCGGCGACCCGGCAAACGCGCTGCCCATCGTGGAGCGCGTGGTGGACGAGGCGCTTGCCTTTCTGGCCGCCGAAGCGGTTGGCATCATGGAGTCCATGCACGCCAGCACTATTGATTACATGAAGCAGCGCAAGCAGTTCGGCCGTGCCATCGGCGATTTCCAGGCATTGCAGCACCGGGCGGTCGATATGTACGTGCTGCTGGAGCAGGCCCGATCCATGGCGCTGTTGGCGACCATGATGGCGGATGAGGATGATGCGGTGGAGCGTCACAAGGCGGCGGCGGCGGCGAAGGTGCAGATCGGCCGCTCAGGCCGCAAGCTGGGCCAAGAGGCGATCCAGCTTCACGGCGGCATCGGCGTGACCATGGAGTACATGGTGGGCCACCACTTCAAGCGCATGTCGATGATCGAGCTGATGTTCGGCGACGCCGACAGCCACCTCGAGAAGTTGGCCGAGATGGGCGGGGTGCTGGAGGCGGCATGACCGCCCCCAGCTGATCCGCTACTGCTGGACGGTGCTCTGCTGGTAGCCGTTCTGCTGCGCCGCGGCGGCGTTGCGCCGGCGGACGGCGGCGGCATGGTGGCCGATGGCGCAGCCGGCGGCGGCGCCGAGGATGGCATGGTGGCCGGCATAATGGCCGCCGACCCCGCCGACCGCAGCGCCGGACAGGCAGCCGATCGCTTCGGCCTGGCGCGGCAGCATGGTAGAGCCGGCAGTGACCAGCATGGCAAAGGCGAGAAGAGACTTCATCGTTCAAGCTCCAGGTTTGAGTAGGTGATTATTGTGCTGGCTGGGCCTGCGCCGCAGCTTGCTTCTTGGCCTTGTGATGGCCTACGGCGCAGCCTGCCGCAGCACCGAGGACGCCGTGGCCCCCGGCCACGTGGCCAGCGACGCCACCGACGGCAGCCCCGGAGGCGCATCCGGCGGCTTGCGACGGCTGCGGCACGGTGGCGGCTGCCACGGCCACCACGAATGAAAGCAATAAAGTCAGTTTCACGGGTCGCTCCATCAATCAGTTGATATTCCAACGCCAAACTTGCATGGCGTTGTGACGCCTAGCGGGAACCACCTGGCCCACCCCTGGCTTTGCCGCTAATTTTTGCGTGCATGACGCCCAGCATAGCACAAGCCGACGGCAGATGAAGGCAGCCCAATTATTGCTGGCGCTTGTGGCTTTTGCGCCTCTGCCATCCGCGGCAGCCGATATCAAGGTGATCCGCCTGGACAACTCTGCCAGGACGCTCATCCTCATAGCTGGCGAGTTGCACGAGAACGACGGCGAGGTGTTCGCCACCGTGGCGCGGCAGGCGGCGCACCCGATCGTCAGCTTCAGCAGCCCCGGCGGCGCGCTGGTCGCCGGCTTGCAGATTGGCCAGGTGATCCGGCTGCACCGTTATCCGACCTTCGTGCCGGAAGGCGCCCTGTGCGCATCCGCCTGCGCCCTGGCCTGGGCCGCGGGCACGCCGCGGGTCATGCAGGCGGGCGCGCACATCGGCTTCCACGCCGCATTCAACAAGAGCGACCACGAGGTGACCGGCGCAGGCAACGCCTTGGTCGGAGCCTACCTCAACCGGCTTGGGTTGTCGGACGAGGTGATCTGGTTCGCCGCCAAGGCCGCGCCGGACGACATCAGTTGGCTGACGGAGCGGGAAG
>CAXTTH010000135.1:0-6099 GCA_964247035.1 uncultured Acetobacteraceae bacterium | reverse complement strand
GGGGCGGGTTGCGGCAGCCGGGTTCGTTGCGAGGGCGGGCGTGTAGCGCGGGCCGGCGCGGCGCGTCAAGGCTTGGTTCACCGGCGGCCTCCTGCTTGGCGAGATCGGGCTTCGGCCCGGCGATACTCTGCGGCGGTGACGACCCGGGCGGCTTGGCGGGGGTCGCCGAGGCCCAGCTCGATGGCGATGATCCCGTCCAGCCGCAGCCGGGAGCACACGGCGAGGGTGACGCCGGCGAAGCAGAACTGCAGGTGGGCGAACTCCAGCCCTTGGCCGCGGCAGGCGATCTCCCGCCAGGCGGCGCGGCCGGCGGGGCGGAGCTGGGCGCCCGGGGCGTGCCGAGCCTCCGCCGTGGGGTGGACGGTGACGGGAGCGAGAACCTGAAACATGACGAGACTCCGGCGACGCGCATCAGCCGCAGCCACGGGATGCGGCTGCGCACGATGTCGGTCACGATCGGTCTCGGAGGTCAGTGGCTCATGGCAGCATGATAGCATGGAAGCGGCAGCCGGTGCATGCGCCAAATCAACGTCTTGCGACAGAAGCGGTCGTTGCCGTGCGCAGGCGAGGCAATCCGGCAAGCCCATTCTTGTTGAGGACAAGCCGCCGCAGCGCCTGGCCGAAATCGAACGGAGGCGGATTGGCTCGCGTGAAAGGCCCTCGACAACGCCGCCGCCCGGGGGAACAAGACACCCAACCCACGGAGGCGACGATGGACCGGACCCAGACGCACGGCTTGCAGGTGGCCAAGCCGCTGCACGACTTCATCGCGGGGGAGGCGCTGCCGGGCACCGGCGTCACCGCCGACGCGTTCTGGTCCGGCTTTGCCGCGATCGTGCGGGACATGGCGCCGCGCAACCGCGCCCTGCTGGCCCGGCGCGACGAGCTGCAAGGCCAGATCGACGCCTGGCATGCGGAGCACAAGGGCGCCGAGATCGACCCGACCACCTACGAGGCGTTCCTGCGCGGCATCGGCTACCTGGTGGCGGAGCCGCAGCCGTTCAGCGTGCAGACCGGCGGGGTGGATGCGGAGATCGCCAGCATCGCCGGGCCGCAGCTGGTGGTGCCGGTCAGCAACGCGCGCTATGCGCTGAACGCCGCCAACGCGCGCTGGGGCAGCCTGTACGACGCGCTGTACGGCACGGACGCGATCGACGAGGCGGGCGGGGCGGAACGGGGGCGCGGCTTCAACACGGTGCGCGGCGACAAGGTGGTGGCGCGCGCCAAGGCGTTCCTGGACGAAGCCGTGCCGCTCGCGCACGGCTCCCACGTTCCCGTCACCGGCTACGCGGTCGAGAGCGGGGCGCTGGTGGCGCGCCACCGGGGCGGGCAGACCGGGCTTGCGGACCCGGCGCAGTTCGCCGGCTACAGCGGCCCCGCCGCCGCGCCCACTGCCCTGCTGCTCAAGCGGCACGGGTTGCACATCGAGCTGGTGATCGACCGCGCCCACCCGATCGGCGGCACGGACCCGGCGGGGGTGGCGGACATCGTGCTCGAATCCGCCATCACCACCATCATGGATTGCGAGGACAGCGTCGCCGCGGTGGATGCGGAGGACAAGGTGGGGGTGTACCGCAACTGGCTCGGGCTGATGGACGGCAGCCTGTCTGCCACGCTGGAGAAGGGCGGCAAGACGCTGGAGCGCACGCTGTCCGCCGACCGGCGGTTCACCGCGCCGGATGGCGGCGACATCACCCTGCCGGGACGCAGCCTGATGCTGATCCGCAACGTCGGCCACCATATGTTCACCGATGCGGTGCTGGACGAGCACGGCGCTGAGGTGCCCGAGGGGATGCTGGATGCGGCCGTGACCTCGCTGATCGCGATGCACGACCTCAAGCCGAGCGCGCGGCGCAACAGCCGGGAGGGGTCGGTGTACATCGTGAAGCCGAAGATGCACGGGCCGGAGGAGGTGGCGTTCGCCGTGGAGCTGTTCGCCCGGGTGGAGCGGATGCTCGGGGTTGCGCCGACCTCGCTGAAGATGGGCATCATGGACGAGGAACGGCGCACCAGCGCCAACCTGGGCGCGTGCATCGCGGCGGCGAAGGACCGGGTGGTGTTCATCAACACCGGGTTCCTGGACCGCACGGGGGACGAGATCCATACCTCGATGGAGGCCGGGGCGTTCATCCGCAAGAACGAGATCAGGAACACGCCCTGGATCAAGGCTTACGAGGACCGCAACGTGGATTACGGGCTGGCAGCCGGGATGCGCGGGCGGGCGCAGATCGGCAAGGGCATGTGGGCCGCGCCGGACAAGATGGCGGACATGCTGGCGCAGAAGGTGGGCCACCCGCAGGCCGGCGCCAACACGGCCTGGGTGCCCTCCCCCACGGCGGCCACGCTGCACGCGCTGCACTACCACCAGGTGGACGTGGCGGCGCGGCAGGAGGCGCTGGCCCGGCGCGGCAAGGCGCTGTTGTCGGACCTGCTGACCATCCCGCTGGCCGACCGGCCGAACTGGGCGCCGGACGACGTGCAGGCGGAGCTGGACAACAACGTGCAGGGCATCCTGGGCTACGTGGTGCGCTGGGTGGACCAGGGGGTCGGCTGCTCCAAGGTGCCCGACATCCACGACGTGGGACTGATGGAGGACCGCGCGACCCTGCGGATCAGCAGCCAGCACATCGCCAACTGGCTGCGTCATGGCGTGGTGACGGAGGCGCAGGTGCACGAGACGCTGCGGCGCATGGCGGGCGTGGTGGACGGGCAGAACGCGGGCGATACGGCCTACAAGCCGATGGCGCCGGGCTTCGACGGGCCGGCGTTCAAGGCGGCGTGCGACCTGGTGTTCCAGGGGCGGACGCAGCCGAACGGCTACACCGAGTTCATCCTTCATGCGCGGCGGCGGGAGGCGAAGGCGGCTTAGCGAAGCTTGGGGCTTCGCCCCAAACCCCACCAGAGGACAGGGTCCTCTGGACACCTGCTATATTATCAGGGGTGAAGGGGACTTTGTCCCCTTCCGGGTGCAGGGCGGAGGTAGCCCAAGGTTCCGATCGCCTCCTTCGGGCGATTGGAAGGCTACCGGAGGGGGAGCCCTGCCGCTGAGGGGCTGGCCCGGGGCAGGAAGAGCTGCGCCATGGCCCCCTGCCCTGGCGCGCTGTGCAGCCTTACGGTGCCACCGAGCTGGCGGGCCACGCCGTAAGCCTGCGACAGGCCGAGGCCGCTGCCTTCGCCGATGCCCTTGGTGGTGAAGAACGGCTCCATGGCGCGGGCCAGGATGTCGGGCGTCATGCCGGGCCCGTCATCGGTGACGCTCAGCAGCACGTAGTCGCCGGGCTCCAGCTCCGCCGGCAGCTCCTCGTGACCGGATGGCAGGTTGGCGGTGGCCAGCGCGACCCGGCCGCCGTGCGGCATGGCCTCGCGGGCGTTGGCGAGCAGGTTCAGCACGGCCAGATGCACATGCGCCGGGTCGGCGAGGGCGGGCCAGGTGTCGGGCGGGAACTCGGCGCCGAGGGTGATGCGGCTGCCCAGGCTGCTGCGGATCAGCTCGGTCATGGCGCCCAGGGCGGCGGGGATGTCCATGGTGTCGGGCGCCATGAACTGCTTGCGGGCGTAGGCCAGCAGCTGCTGGGTCAATGCTGCGCCGCGCTGGGCGGCGCTGATGGCGATGCTGACCCAGCGCAGGTGCTTGTCGTCCGTGAGGTGCCGCGCAAGCAGCTCCAGGCTGCCGAGGATGACGGTCAGCAGGTTGTTGAACTCGTGCGCGATGCCGCCGGTGAGCTGGCCGACCGCCTCCAGCCGCATCGCCTGGCGCAGCGCCGTCTCCACCCGGCGGCTTTCCGTCAGGTCCAACTGCGTCAGCAGCACCCGGCGGCCGTCCCCGCCGCTGTCCGGCAGGGAACGGTAGTAGGCGCGCACCACGCGGTCGCCGAGCGGATAGGCCAGGGTGTGCTGGCACTCGAAGCCGCCCTGCGCGAGGCAGATGCGGCAGTCGGCGGCGATGGCGGCGCCGGTTTGCGGGCCCAGCGCCAGTTCCACCGGGCAGCCGGCGATGTCTGCCGCCTGCAAGCCGGTGGTGCGGCAGAAGGCGAGGTTGCACTCCGCCACGGTGACGCCGCCGGCCGCATCGACGGTGAGCACCAGGATGTCCAGGGGCGAATGCTCGAACAGGGTGCGCGTCTGGGATTGGGACCGTTGCAGGGCGGCGGTGCGCAGCGCCACGATGCGTTCCAGGTCGGCCTGCGCCTGCCGCTCGGCCTCGATGTCGTCCACCGTGGCGATGGCGAACGCGACCCGGCCATGGCCGTCGCGGATAGGGACCGCGGCCACCCGCACCCAGCCATGCGTGCCGTCGCCATGGGTGACTTGCAGCACCTCGCCGGGCACCGCCTCCCCGGCGATGGCGCGCGCCAGGGGCTGGTCCGCTGCGGCGAGCGGCGCGCCGGCGGCATCCCGCCAGCCGGCCTGCGCGTAGCCGGCGAAGTTGGCGGCGAGCACGATGGGGCGGCGCAGGATCGCCTGGAGGCTGTCATTGCCGCGGATGATGCGGCCGGACGGCGCTTCGGCGAGGATCACGCCGATCGGCAGGATGTCGATCAGGGCGTGGAACTGGAGGTCCGTCAGGCTCGGGACGCTGGTTGACAAGGTGCCGAAGTTCATCGGCGCAGCATAGAGATACGGTTCCGCCCGGCAATGCCGGCGGGGGCGCGGGACTCGAGCGAGTGGCGGGAGCCGGGTTGATCCTTCGACCCAGACCCGTCAGTGCGGACGACCAAACCAAGCGATTTCTGGGATATTCGGGGTGTGGCCAAGCCTGAGCCACTCTTGATTGACTCTTTCAATGACCCTGTCCGAGTCCTGATCCGGCCAGGGAACGTAACCGCCAGCACTGTAAGGCGGGTCACCGGCAAGTAGCCCTTTCGCCAGCAATGCCCTTACGATCTCCAGGCACTGCTCTTTTGCGATATTGCCTGTGCCTACGAGAGACTCCACTTCCTTGGCAATCTCCCAAAGCCCGATCAAGTCGCTAGCGGATTCGGAGTAAAAGCTTTCGATTAGCTTGTGAAGTTCAGCATTTTTCAACGTCGTCATCATTGTGTGGCTTCTCCAGGGAATTTGAGCTTCCGAAGACTCATGCCCTCAACGTTAACGTCAATCGTTGGAGGGCCACTTTTCGATCTTGGTCGATAGCCGATAATCCCATCAGGCACCTTGATCACTTCACCCGCGCGGCCTGGGCGAGTGGCGTCGGTTCCTTCTTTTGTAAGTCGATCAAATAACTCACGAGCTTTCTCCTCACCACCTGGAAGCTTTTTGACAGGTGTCGAGGTTCATTGGCGCAGCACAGCGGCCTGGCCCTGCCCGGCAATGCCGGCGGAGGATGCGGGACCTAAGCGAGTGGCGGAAGCCGGGTTGAGCCTTCGATCAGCCAGAAGTCATTCAGGAGGCCCGAACCATGCGATGTCAGGGATGTTTGGCAAGTGGCCAAAATCCGTCCATTCCGACCGGATGCGATTCAAGACGGCGGTTTGATCCTGGTCGGGCCAAGGCTTGTAGCCGCCCGCGTGGTAAGGTGAGTCGCCGGCAAGCATTCCCTTGGCCAGCAAGCCCTCTACGATCCGCAGCGTCTGTTCCCGCGCGATATCCGTATCCTCAATCAGGTCCTCCACGGCCTGAGCAACGGCGAACAGGCCAACGATGTCTTCGCGTGACTCCGTATAGAACTCGCCAATCAGGGCGTGGACTTGCTCGTCGCTCAGGGTTTTCATGCTGCCATGATGCGCTCCGGGTGGGTGAACAGCTCAAACCCGTCCGATCTTGCGATGGCGATGAGCGTGATGCCGGCCGCCTCCGCCACCCGGATGGCCAGCGCCGTCGGCACGGACACCGCCGCCAGGGTGCCGATGCCGGCGTTGGCCGCCTTCTGCACCAGCTCCACCGACACCCGGCTGGTGAGCAGCAGCAGGCCATCCGCCGGGTCCTCGCCGGCGCGCAGCAGCGCGCCGGTCAGCTTGTCGAGCGCGTTGTGGCGGCCGACGTCCTCGCGCACCGCCAGCAGGCCGTCGCGCCAGAAGCCGGCGGCGTGCACGGCGCGCGTCTGGTGGTTGAGGTGCTGCGCCGGGTGCAGGCTGGCGATGGCGGCGGAGACCTGCGCCG
>CAXTTH010000134.1:0-6105 GCA_964247035.1 uncultured Acetobacteraceae bacterium | reverse complement strand
GGCCGATGCCGCGGACGCCGACGCGCCCTCGGGCGTTCCTGGCCGGCGGCGCGGCTTCAGCGTGGCCTGGCGGCTGCTGCGCCGGCTGCCCTTCATCCTGGTCGGCTTCCTGCTGGACCTGGCGCCCGTCGCCGTGTTCGCCGCCGTGGGCCACCTCCTGCTCGCCACCCCGCTCGGCGCCACGACGAACGGCCGGCTGGTGATCCTCGCCGTCGTGAACGCCTACGTGATCTGCCGCGCCGTCATGTGCGTCACCCGCATGGTCGTCTCGCCGCGGGAGCCGCGGCTGCGCCTGGTCCAGTGCAGCAGCCACTGGGCGGCCTACATCGAGCGGTGGATGCGGCGGCTCAGCGCCGTCGCCGTGTTCGGCTTCGCGGCCGGCGAGATCGGGCTGCTGCTCGGCCTGTACCGCTCCTCCTACGACGTGGCGATGAAGCTGGTCGGGCTGGCGGTGCATGCCATGCTGGTCGTGGTGGTGCTGCAGTCCCGCCAGGCGGTGGCGCGGCGGCTGCGCGCGCGGCATTCCAAGAGCGGCGCGCTCGCCAGCTTGCAGAACGGGTTCGCCAGCCGGTGGCACCTGATCGCGATCTTCTACATCGTGGCGGTCTGGCTGGTCGCCGCCGCCGGCATCCAGGACGGCTACGAGCGCCTGCTGCACTTCTTCATCGTGACCTCGGCCACCATCCTCGCGGCGCGGCTGGCCGGCATCGTCCTGCTGGGGGCGCTGGACCGCGTGGCCCACAAGGACCCGGACGCCGCCCTGCGCTCCCCTGGCCTGGAGCAGCGGCTCGCCACCTACTACCCCGTCCTGCGCACGGCGCTGACCGGGGTGGTCTCGGCCGCCACCGCCGTGGCCCTGCTCGAGGTCTGGGGCTACCGTCCCGTGCGCTGGTTCTCCGGCGGGCAGTTGGGGGAGCGGCTGCTCTCCGCGCTCGGCACCTCGGCCGTCGCGGTGCTGCTGGCGGTGGTGGCCTGGGAGACGGCCAACGCGGCGGTGGAGAACAAGGTCGCCGCCTTCACCCGGGCGGCGCAGATGGCCCGCGCCGCCCGGCTGCGCACCTTGCTGCCCATCCTGCGCACCACGCTGCTGGTCACCATCCTCGTCGTCACCGGGCTGATCGTGCTGAGCCAGGTCGGCGTGAACATCGCCCCGCTGCTGGCCGGCGCCGGCGTGCTGGGCGTGGCCATCGGCTTCGGTTCGCAGAAGCTGGTGCAGGACCTGATCACCGGGCTGTTCCTGCTGCTGGAGAACACCATGCAGGTGGGCGACGTGGTCGTGCTCGGCGGGCTGTCCGGCACGGTGGAGAACCTGTCCATCCGCACCATCCGGCTGCGGGCGCTGGACGGCTCGGTCCACATCATCCCGTTCTCCTCCGTCACCACCGTCACCAACCAGACGCGGGACTTCTCATACGCCCTGGTGGACCTGCCGATCGGCTCCAACGAGGAGCCGGACCACATCGCCGAGCTGCTGAGCGGCGTGGTGAAGGCCATGCGGGCGGAGCCGCGCTGGAAGGACGCGATCACCGCGGAGCTGGAGGTGATGGGGGTCTACGCCTTCTCCGACACCACCTGGACCATGCGCGTGCGCATCCGCACCGAGGCCGCCCAGCGCTGGGCGGTGAACCGCGAGTTCAACCGCCGGGTCAAGTACTGCTTCGACCAGAACGCGGTGCAGAGCCCGATCACCGCCTACAGGGCGCAGGGCTGGATGCCGCCCGGCTCGGAGCGCCCGATCCCGCAGCAGGAGCCGCTGGCCCTGCCGGGCAGGGCCAGCGCATGAGATGCGGGTTCTGCCAACAAGCTAGCGAACACGATAGTTCATTGCGGAACGAGCAGCGTTCGCTCCGCAATGATGAGCCGCATCAGACGATGAATTGGAAGAACCTGCCAACGTGCGTCGCCCCTGGCGTAGGCCCAGCGCCGAGCAAGGCCCGCATTGCGCTGTTCGCCACGTCCTGGATTGTTGTCATTCGGGAGAGGGCGGCTGACGGGCAGGCAGTCCTTTCGAGGAGGACCGCCATGGACGTAAAGCTGGACGGGCGAGTTGCGCTGGTCACAGGTGGCGGCAACCCGCCCCGATCAGGCTGCTATCCAGTTGCCATGGAAGCCGAAGGGCACCCGGTTGGGCAGCCGCACGCTCGCGACTGGACCGTCGGTTACTGAGCGAGCATCGAGCACGACCAAGTCGCTCGCCGCCTCCCGGGCGCGCCAGGCGATGGCGAGCAGCCATCCGTCGCCCTCCTCATCGCCGCGCGGGACGAATACGGGTTCCGACACCATGTCCCCCTTCGGCACGGACCACAGGCGACGCGCGCCATGCGCCAGGTCGAGATGCGCGATGGCTGCGCCGCCTTGGTCGCTCGCGTTGGCGGCTAGCCAACCGTGCCGGTTGCGCCGGCCGGCCAGGCGGTCGTCAATGCGGGGGAACTCACCCTCGATGTCGTCCAGCATCGTGGCGGTGAAGCGATCTGTCGTGCCGGACAGATCGAACGTCCACCGAACGGGCTGCGCCCCCTGGCGCACAGGTGGCGCGATGCCTTCGGCGTGCGGGAACAGCGGAGGCGCCTCGTATTGCATGACGTCGGCAACGAGCGTCCCGCCCGCCTCCCAGGCGTTCATCACGTGGAAAACGTAGCAGGCCTCTCCTCGGTGCCAACGCAGGCTTGCGGCCCCCTCATCGCGGCGCATGACGCCGACGAAGGCTCCTGCATCCGGCTCCCATAGGTAAGGCGATTGCCCGGCCTGGGCGCGCGCGCGGCTGGCGGTGAGTGGAAGGATGGGGAACACGACGTGTTCGGCGGTGACGATGAAGTCATGCACCATGCTCGCATAGGGTGCGGCAAAGTGTTCCAAGCGGGACAAGCGACCGGCGGCATCGACGATGCCCCAGTATAGGCCGGAGCCGCGCGGGGCATCGACATGGTAGCCGAAAAACAGCATCTCGCCGGTGACGGGGTCGATCTTGGGATGGGCGGTGAAGGGTCCGTTCAGCGCTCCATTGAAATCATGGCAGCCGATCGTGGCCAGCGTTGCAGGGTCCATCTCAACCGGCAGGTGCGCTTCCTCCAGCGCCAGCAGACGGCCGGCATGCCAGATGACGCTGGTGTTCGCGACGCCGCCGGCGTAGCCGACATCTGGCGCCGCCGCATCGATCGGCCCGGCGAAACCAGCGATCAGCATGCGTCCGGCCGCGCGCTCGGCAAGGAACTTAGGCGTCCGGACCCAGCGATTGCTGTAGGACGCACGACCATCACCGATGCGCACGGCATGCAGCATGCCGTCGCCTGCGAACCAGTGCGCGCCCGGGTGATTGCTCGGGAACTGCGGGTTGGGACCGTTGCGCAGCAACGCGCCATGCAAGGCGGCTGGAAGCTCGCCAACGACCGGCAAGTCGAACACCTCGGTTTCAGTGGTCAGCGGCGCGAAGTTCCCATCTAGGTTGTCAGGCATGACAGCCCTCCTGTTTTGACAGCGTCAAAATACTCTGGGACGTGCTGCGGCTCTGGTCAAGCAAGATTTTACCGCTGTAAAGTTTAAGCATGACCCGGCCCTACCACCACGGCGCGCTGCGTGAGGCCCTGCTTGCTGCGGCAGAGTCGATCCTTGAGCGGGACGGCATAGGAGCCTTGACCCTGCGCGCGACGGCCCGGGAGGCCGGTGTGTCGCACGCTGCGCCCGCCCACCACTTCGGCGACCTTTCGGGCTTGCTGAGCGAACTGGCGGCATCTGGCTTCGTCCGCTTTCGCGAATGCATGCGGGCCGAAGCTGGGGTGGCCGGCCTCGATACGCAGGCGCGCGTGGTCGGGCTCGGGCGCGGCTATGTCCGATTTGCACGTGCCAGCCCCGGGCTGTTCCTGCTGATGTTCCGCTCGGAGCGGCTGGACTGGTCGCGTCCGGCGTTGGCCACGGCGGGCGCTGAGGCGTTCGCCCTGCTTACGGAGCAGCAAGTCGGAGCCAAGTCCGGAGTATCCAATATGGCAAACCTTGCCGTGACAACGGCACGCTGGTCACTGGCGCATGGCCTGTCGATGCTGCTCATCGATGGACGGCTCGGACCGGTGACGGATGGGATGGCGGATGCCGACATCGAAGGGCTGGTCGAGGCGGCGCTGAACAGTGGTCATCATCCAGAGCGATGGTGACTTTCCCTAGTACAGGTCTCGTAAATGCCCATTTTGCAAGTCAGCTTCCTAGGGGCGTGATCCCGCTCGCAGCTGATATCCATCCCTATGCGCCTGGTTCAGGTCTTACCTTTGAGAAGCTCGGGAGCGATCATCATGGTCACGGATGTCACGTCACGGCTGGTCGCGACGCGCGCACTGGCAACCGGCGCGGTGGCGATGGGCGCCCTCGCGGTTGGGGCAATCGCCGTGGGCGCCTTCGCTATTGGACGACTTTCGGTTCGGAGAGCGCGGTTCGGCACGGTGGAGATCGACCGGCTCACTATCCACGAGATGGAGTTGCCACCTCGCTAGGGTCTAGGGACAAAGTTCCTGATTTTATGAAGAGGCGCATGGCGCCGCATGACGAAACCGCCCTCGTTCTTGGTGCGACAGGCCAGCAAGGTGGCTCTGCGGCGACCGCGTTGCGTTCGGCTGGCTGGCGGGTCAGGGCGCTGGTCCGCAATGCGGATGCCGGCAAGGCCAAGACGCCTGCAGCGCAAGGGATCGTGCCTGTTTGCGGAAACCTGGCGGACGCGCCTTCCATCCAGGCCGCCATGGAAGCCGCCTGCGGCGTGTTCTGCGTGCTGCCCAGCTCCGGCCAGGGAGCAGCTTATGACGTGATCGACGAGCAGGAGGTCAGCTATGGAAAGATGGTGGCCGGCACTGCCAGAAGCAGCGGCGTTCGTCATCTTGTGCACAGCTCGGCAAACGCGGCAGGCCCGACCAAGACCGGGGTAGGACACTCCCAGGGGCTACGCATGAGATATCGTGCCGACTTTGCATGGACTTCGTCGGCTATCCGGCCAGGAGTTGGAGCATGTAGCCATCGTTCCAGGCGGCCTTTTTCCGCCGGGCGCGCATGCTGGCCTTCGGTGTCCGGTCGCGACCAACGATGTTAAGCGTGATCTTGCGCAAAAGCGTTAGGTTGCGCGCAGCCCCTGTGTCGCGCACCCGGCTGTCGTCCTCGCGGGTCGAACCGAAAGGTTCGCCCGAGAACGTGACGTCCAGCACCCAATGCGAGTAGATTGCCTGACCCAGAACGGCAGGGGCGACGCACGTTGCCAGAGTCTTCCGATCCATCGTCTGATGCGGCTCATCATTGCGGAACGGATGCGGTTCGCTCCGCAATGAACTGTCGTGTTCGCTAGAGCGTTTTGCGTGCTGATTAGGTGTCCGCAGAACGCTGTAGCCTTTGTTTTTACGAGCATCTTTATCCGACGGGTGATCCCGTTTGGTCGGATGATGCTCTAGCTTGTTGGCAGAACCCGCATCTCATGCGTTTGCCCTGCCCTGCCGGGCTCCATGCAGGAGGCCGCCCAATGACCCACCCCGCCACCAGCCGCCCCAGCATCGCCGACTTGGTCGGCCGGGACGGCTTCGCCTTCGTGCACGATGCCGAGATGCGCGGCGTGCTGGAGCGCAGCGGCCTGGCCGAGTGGGACCGCTTCGCCGCCAGCTGGGACGACCTCGGCCTGGACGCCTACATGGCCGACGGCGGGCGCTACCGCCGCCGCCGCCACGCCGTGTTCGCCGTCAGCCCCGCCGGGGTCACCCGCCTGGAGCGCCGCCCGCACTACCAGAGCCGCGACTACAACCTGCTGAACGGCGGCATCGCGCGCTGGTTCGACCCGGTGACGCAGGCGGTGGAGCAGATGCCCGCCTTCGCCGCCATCCTGCGCACCTGCCAGCGCGTGTTCGACGCGCTCTCCCCCGGCGTGCCGCGATGGGAAGCCGAGGCGCACCAGTTCCGCATCGAGGCGCAGCCCGGCCAGGCGGGCCAGCCGACGCCGGAGGGCATGCACCGGGACGGCGTGGACTGGGTGCTGGTGCTGCTGGTGCGGCGCGAGAACATCGCCAGCGGCGAGACCACCATCCACGGCCTGGACCGCCGCCAGTTGGGCGCCTTCACCCTGGCGCGGCCGATGGACGCCGCCTGGGT
>CAXTTH010000133.1:0-6132 GCA_964247035.1 uncultured Acetobacteraceae bacterium | reverse complement strand
GCCGCGGCCGGGTCGCCCGCTTCGCCCGCCCGCGGCTCTCGAGGGCCTGACCCGGTGGACAGCGCGGGTTCCATTCCCCCCAAGGTGATCCTGATCACCGCCGGGGATACCAAGGTGATGCCGGTGCTGCGCGGCCTGATCCGGTCGCTGGAGGCGTTCCCGCAGCGCGCCCAGGTCGAGATCGCCTGCCTGGACGTGGGCCAGACGGCGGAGGACCGCGCCTGGCTTGCGGACCACGGCGTGATCCTGGCGAAGCCGACCCCGCATTTCGGCGTCGATATGAGCCAGCTCCGGCCGTACGACCTGGCCGTCATCGCGCGTCCATTCCTGCGCGACTACTTCCCCGGCCGCGACATCTATCTCTGGATCGACTCCGACGTGTGGCTGCAAGGCTGGTGGGCGATCGACGGGTTCTGCCAGGGCGCGCTCGACACGGGGCTGGCCATCGCCCACGAGAGAGAGCGCGCCTACGCCTTCCAGGGCTGGCTATACGCCTGGTTCGCCAAGCACATGCTGCTCGGCTACGGCCCGGTCAACGCGGCCTGGCTGCTGTCCCGCGCGCACCTCAACGCCGGGCTGTTCGCCATGCGGGCCGACAGCCCCCAGTGGGAGCTGTGGATGCACGCCTACGAGGCTGCTTGGAAACGCTCCGGCAAATTCACCCCGCACGACCAGTTCTCGCTCAACCAGGTGGTGTACGGCGGCGTGCTGCGTCCTCCGGCGACGAAGGCAACCCTGCTGCCGACGCGCTACAACTGGATTTGCAGCCGCGGCCAGCCGATGTGGAACGACGCCGAGGGCGCGCTGTGCGAGCCCTACCCGCCCTACCGCGTCATCGGAGCCGTCCACCTCGCCGGGCCCGGCAAGATCACCGACTACGACATCCGCCGCACCGGCGGCGGCAGCTTCAAGGCTAGGCTGGTGCAGGGCGTGAGGCCGCCATCATGAAACCGGGAACCATCGCCTGGTTCATCATGCTGCACCAGAAGCCCGAGCAGTTCGAGTGGCTGCTCAACGCGATTTACGACCCGGATGACCTCTATCTGGTCCATGTGGACCTCAAGAGCCTGTTCAACTTCAAGGGCCGCGGCGGCACCTGGAGCGCCGTGCGCAGGCTGATCGCCGGCCGCCGCAACATCCAGCTGATGCGACCGCGCCCCACCAACTGGGGCGGCTGGAGCCTGGGCCGCATCAGCCTGGACGCCATCGGCCGCTTGCTGGATACGGGGGCGGAGTGGAGCCACTTCGTCAACCTGAGCGGCGAGTGCTACCCCACCCGGCCGCTCGCCGAGTTCCGCGCCGCGCTGCGCGCCCACCCGGATGATGTGTACGTCGAGACCAAGGCGTTCGCCGACCTGCCAGCGGCCGACTGGCACCGCCGCCGCCCCCGCGTGATCGAAACCCCGGTCAAGATCATTCCCCTGCCAGGCAGCCGCCAGCCGCCCAAGACGTTCCAGCTTAACCACAAGGGCTCGCAGTGGGTGGTGCTGCCGCGCGCCTTCTGCGAGTGGCAACGCACGGCGCCGCTGCGGCGGGACATGGACCGCTACCTGCGCTGGAGCCCGCTCAGCGACGAGCTGGTGGCGCAGACGCTGCTGCTGAACGGCCCGTTTCGTGACCGCCAGGCCTTGCATTACGGCCGCGCGATTCGGCTGGTGGAGCCCGCGCCGCATCCGACGGTGCTGACGATGGACGACCTGGACTGGATTCACGCCAGCCCCGCCTATTTCGCACGCAAGTTCGACGCCGGGAAGGATGCCGCCATCCTGCACGCCCTGGCCGCGGAGATTGGCGCTCGCCCGCCCTGATCGCCACTTGGCACGGCATACCCGTTTCAGTTAATCAATGAAATCCTGCTTGACCACTTAAATACCGCTACATACCATGAGCAGCAAACCGGCAGGCGCATCTCCAGCGGCAGAATGCGTATCGCGGAGCCAAAGATAGAACCAAGCCGGGTCGTGCGCCGTGGAAACAGAGACAGCAGCGGCTGGGGTGGGCCTCGCGCCTCGTGCAAGCTGGCACGGAATAAAGAGTAGGACTGCCTTAGTCGCGTGTAAGCTTATGTTATATTAACGACTTATTACCAGAGTGGCTATGGGCCTGCCAAGGCCACTGTCCTTGCGGAGCCAGGATCATGAACTGCTTCGCTCCTAGAAAATTAGGTAGAGCAAGGCCGCAAAGCCCCATAGGACAGCTCCTGCCATCACCCCCACCATGACTCCGCACGCTCCCGAGAGCTGCGAGGGTTCGGATGGCAAAGGCACTGGTTCCGCCGTTTGGTGAAAAGCGGCCGCATTGATGCGGTTCTCGTAAACTCTGAATTGGGCCAGAACGGCCTCCGGGTCATGCCTTCATTGGTGACTTGTATGGCGTGGAACGGCGAGCGTGCCGTCATCAGGCTGTCATGGCTTATATGGCACGCACATGAATGTCTGGGCTGTAAAAACATCGGCAATGCCTGAATAAACACTTTTATCGCGATGCCAGTCCACGAGTGCCCGGCGGTGCAGCGTCACAGGCAGCTTTCCTGCATGGTGGCTGCATGCCGTGACGGTGGCCTAAGCCGCCATTTCCAGCCATGGTGCCCATCATGCCCGCCCCCTTCTCGATGGCCGAGTTCCTGTCCCACGCCCGCGGCTGGCGCGCTTCCCTCAACGGACGCGAACTTGGCTTGGCCGCGGGCCTCATCGCCCTGTGCGTCGCAACCTTCGCGGTCGCGCAAGTGCGGCAATCGCAAGCGGCCGCCGGCGCTTCGCACGACAACCGCCTCATCATCGGCTCAACGCAGCTGCTCTCCACCTTGAAGGACCTGGAAACCGGGGAACGCGGCTTCCTGCTGACCGGCACGGATGATTACCTGGCGCCCTACGACGCGGCCAAATCGCAACTGCCCAGACAGCTGGATGCGCTTGCCACGCTGGGCACCTCGCTTGACGGGCTCCCCCAAGTCGTCGAGGACCGGCTGGCCGAAGCTGCGGACGGAGTGCAGGCCCGCAGGGCAGCCGGGCTGGACGTGGCAGTCGCTTCCGTAAGGGCTGGCCGCGGCAAAGCGGTCATGGATGCCGCCCGGGCCAAGATCGCGGCCCTGCAGTCGGACGCCGCCACCCGGATGGACAAGCGGGAGCGCCGCACGCGCACCCAGACGCGCTGGCTCACCGCCGTGTCCCTGCTTTCCCTGGCCGGCGCCATCGCGCTCGTGGCGCTGTTCGCGGCCGGCCGCCGGCGGGAAAGCCGCGCCGCTGCCGCCCTGCTGGACAGCGTGCTGGAGAACGCCCCAGTCGGACTGGGCCTGATCGACGGATCGCTGCGGGTCAGCCACATGAACCGCTCGCTCGCCGCCATGGGGGACCGCGCCCTCGGCGTCGATGTCGGCGCCAGCATCTGGGACGTGATGCCCGAGTTGAAGGAAGTGTTCACCGCCAAGCTGGAGCGCGTGCTGGACGGCGGCCGGGCGATTCCCAACACGGAAGTCACCGCCGTGAACCCGGCCAAGCCGGAGCTGACCCGGCAGTTCCAGGTCAGCTTCTACCCGCTGGCCGCCGGAACGGGCCGCGGCGCCGGCATGGTGGTGACGGACGTGACCACCCGCAACCGCCTGGAGCGCCGGGTGCGGCAGAGCGAGGAGCGGTTCCGCACCCTGACGGAGAACAGCGCCGCCATCATCTGGACCACCGCGCCGGATGGCCACTTCAACGGCGACTTGGCCCAGTGGTGCCACTTCACCGGGCAAACCAAGGAGCAGGCGAGCGACAAGGGTTGGCTCGACGCTGTCCACCCGGAGGACCGCGCGGCGATCGCCCATGCTTGGGCATGCGCAATCGAGGCCCAGCACCCCTACGTCATCGAGCAGCGGCTGCGCCGGGCGGACGGCGAGTGGCGCACCATGGCGGTGCAGGGCGTGCCCGTGCTGGACGAGGACCTGGCCGTGCGCGAATGGGTCGGCAGCCACACCGACATCACCGAACGCCGCCGGGCAGAGGAGGCGTTGTCTGCGGCCAAGGAGGCCGCGGAGGCCGCCAACCGCGCCAAGAGCGCCTTCCTGGCCAACATGAGCCACGAGCTGCGCACGCCGCTCTCGGCCGTCATCGGCTACAGCGAGATGCTGGAAGAGGAGATGGCGGACCTGAACGAGCCGCACCTCGTGAGCGACCTCAAGAAGATCGAGAGCAACGCCCGCCACCTGCTCAGCCTGATCAACGACGTGCTCGACCTGTCCAAGATCGAGGCTAACCGCATGACCAGCTATGCCGAGGATTTCGACGTGGCAAAGCTGGCGCAGGAGGCTGCCGCCACGGTGGACAGCCTGGTGAAGCGCAAGGACAACCTGCTCGAACTCAAGCTCGGCGAGGATTTGGGCGCCATGCACACGGACGTGGTCAAGGTCCGCCAGTGCCTGTTCAACCTGATCAGCAACGCGGCCAAGTTCACCGACCATGGCCGGATCACCCTGTCCATCCGCCGGGATGCGCGGCCGGAGGGCGACTGGATGGAGTTCCAAGTGGCTGACACCGGCATCGGCATGACGCCGGAGCAGCTGGGCCGCCTGTTCCAGCGTTTCGCCCAAGCCGACGAGAGCACCACCCGCAACTTCGGCGGCACCGGCCTGGGCCTGGCGCTGACCCGGGCGTTCTGCCGGGTGCTGGGTGGGGACGTGTCGGTGGAAAGCCAACTGGGCGAGGGCACGGCCTTCACCATGCGCCTGCCCGTGGCCATGCCCGAGCAGCCGGCCGAGCCGGCCGAGGATGACGCCCCGGCAACCCCCGGCAAGCAGACCGTGCTGGTGGTGGACGACGACGCGGCGCAGCGCGATCTGCTCACCCGCTTCCTGGAGCGGGAGGGATTTGCCGTCCGCACCGCCTCCGACGGCCGGACTGGGCTGGAGCTGGCGCGCGCCATCCGCCCCCGCGCCATCCTGCTGGACGTGATGATGCCGCAGATGGATGGCTGGTCCGTGCTGAGCGCGCTCAAGGCAGACCCGAACCTGGCCGACATCCCCGTGGTGATGGCCAGCTTCGTCAACGAACCTGGCTTGGCTAGCGCGCTGGGCGCTGCGGAGTACTTGCTCAAGCCGGTGGAGTGGGACCAGCTCAAGGACGTCATGGAGCGGTTCCGGGCCACGGAGGGCTGCGTGCTGGTCGTGGACGACGACCCGGACGCGCGCACCCGGTTGCGCACCGTGCTGGAGCGCAACGGCTGGTGCGTGGCGGAAGCAGGCGACGGCAGGGAAGCCCTAGCCTCGGTAGCGAAGGCGCCCCCACAGGTGATCCTGCTGGACCTGAACATGCCGGTGATGGATGGCTTCACCTTCCTGCACGCCTTGCGCGAGCAGCCCAGCGGCGCGGAAATCCCCGTCGTGGTGCTGAGCGCCCGGGACCTGAGCCAAGGCGACCGGCAGCGGCTCAGCACGGCCGAGCAGGTGCTGCGCAAGGGAGACGTTGACTTGCGCGACCTGCCTGGCCAGCTTACCCGGCTGCGCCATGTCCCGAGCTGAGGCCCTACCAGGGTTGCAAGCCAGCTTGAACCCTGGCGAACAGGGCGTCAGGTCTGTCAGAAGCTCTGCCCCGCATCCACCACCCAAGTCTGGCTCGTGCACATCCGGCTGTCCTCCGCGGCCAGCCACAGCGCCATGCGCGCCACGTCCGGCGGATAGATCTTCTCCTTCAGGCACTGCGACAGCATCAGCTCGCGTTCGGACTCCGGCGTCAGCCAACGCTCCACCTGGCGCTGCGTCATGATCCAGCCGGGGATGATGCAGTTGGCGCGGATGCGGTCCGGGCCGAGGTCGCGCGCCAAGCCGCGGGTCAGGCCTTCGATGCCGGCCTTGGCGGTGGTGTAGGCGGGCATGCCGCCCTGGCCGATGTGCCAGCTGACGGAGCCCATGTTGATGATCGAGCCGCCGCCGGCCGCGCGCATCATCGGCAGCACCGCTTGGGCTGCGAAGAACTGGTGGCGCAGGTTGACCTGCATGCGGTCCTCCCAGAACGCCACCGTCACGTCCTCGATGCGGTGGCGCTCGTCGTGGGCGGCGTTGTTCAACAGCACGGTGACGGGGCCCAGCCGCTCGCCCGCCTCCGCCACCGCGGCTTGCAGGGCGGCGATGTCGCGCAGGTCGGCCAGCAGGAACAGCGG
>CAXTTH010000132.1:0-6154 GCA_964247035.1 uncultured Acetobacteraceae bacterium | reverse complement strand
CTTGAGAACTCAGCCGGGCGAAGTGGTGTCAATAGGTGATGGAGGAGCGCTCACGCCGCCCCCTGGAAGGAATCGGATGAAGACGAAGGTTGGCAAGAGGATCGGCCGGGGCGTGGCCCTGGGACTGGCGATGGCGGTGACGGCGCCCTGCACGATGATGGCGTCCCATGGCCCCTCGGACGGCAGCCCGGCGCTCAGCCGGCCATCCACCAGGCGCACGGACGGCGCCACCCGCGGCAGCACCCGCAACGCGATGGCGGTCAGCGCCTCGTCCTCCTCCAGCGCCACCACCAGCGCGCCGCACGCGGCGGCCACCGCCGCGCCGTAGCCGGTGCCGGACCCCACGACCAGCACCCGCTCGCCGGGGCGGATGCGGGCCATCTGCAGCAGCCGAGCCAGCACCATGGGCTCCATCAGCACGCGCCCGCCGCCCAGCGGCAGATCCTCGTCCAGGTAGGCCAGCGCCGCCAGCGCCGGCGGCACGAACTGCTCGCGCGGCAAGCTCCGCATGGCGTCCAGCACCCGCGGGTCGGTCACCCGGTTGGGACGGATCTGGCTATCGACCATGTTGTTGCGGGCGGCGGTGTAGTCGGTCGACTGTGGCATGCGCGGTCCGGAATGGGTCGATGCCTTATAGGGTGCGCTGCAACAAGGCGGCAACCGGCTTGACCCGGCGGCGGCGCGGCGCGGCAAGCCGCCGTCCATGGTTTGGCAGCAAGGCAGCGATACGGCCCCGGGTTGTCTTGCCCCTGCCCCGGCTGTATTGGAGGGCCATTGGGGTCCGATGTCAGAGCGGTTATGTAAAGGACTGCAAATCCTTCTAGCCCGGTTCGACTCCGGGTCGGACCTCCAACTCCCTCCTTGAGGCTTCCGCTGTGCTCGGCAGCGCCCTGTTGCGCGTAGTCCGGCCAATCCTGGCAGCGGATGCGTTGAGCCGGCGTGACGCTTTCGGATGACCCGGCCCTCGCTGAAGCGCCGTTGGCTCCAGTGAGCAGGCAGCGCTTCCTGCCCGGCGCTGGGCAGGAAGATCAGTTCGGGCGGGGGGCGGCGGTGAGGTGCTTGACCATCCATTGCGTGGCCGGGCCGAGCGGGCTGTCGATGCGGTGGGCGACGCCCATGCCGAGCCGCAGCTGCTTGCCCAGGAACTCCGTCGGCTGCAAGGCACGCAGCCGTCCCTGCCGCAGGTCCTCCGCCACCATGTGCCGTGGCATGTTGCCCCAGCCCAGCCCGGCCAGCAGCATCGCGTGCTTGGCGCCGAGGTCGCCCAGCCGCCAGGTGCGGGTGGCCAGCACCCCGTAGTCGCGGCCCTGGACTCCGGCCGTGCGGTCGGTCAGCACCAGCTGCACGTGCCGGCGCACCTCCTCCGGCGGGATCGGGCCGCTCACGACGGCAAGCGGATGGCAAGGGGCTGCGACCGGGATCATGTCCACGTCCAGCAGCGGCAGCCAGGCCAACGTGTCCGTCTCGGCAGCGAACACCGGCAGCAGCCCGAGCGCGCAAGTGCCGTCGAGCACCAGGCCGACTGCGACGCGCAGCGGCTCGACGTAAAGCCGGGTGGGCGTTTCGGGATAGCACTGGTTGAACGCGCGCAGCGCTTCCAGCAGGGGCGGCAGGGGAAACAGCGCATCCACCACCAAGGTCAGCTCCGCCTCGAGCCCGCCGGCGATGCCACGCGCCTGAGCCTGGAGCGCCCCCGCCTCTTCCACTAACCGGCGCGCACCCGCCAGCAGCACCCGCCCAGCCTCGGTCAGCACCGGGCGGTAACCGGCACGGTCGAACAGCATGACGCCCAGGCCATCCTCCAGGCTTTGCACCGCGTAGGTCACTGCCGACTGCGCTCGGTTCAGCGCCCGGCCGGCACCGGAGAAGCTGCCATGCTCCACGACGGCCAGCATCACCCTAACCTGGTCCAGCGAGATGGCGTCCATGCTTGTCCATCTATTATGTTGATGAGGTTGCGAGAAACTTTCCCAGTTTGTTCGGGAGACCGCCAGGGCTAAGTCAAGCTCTGTCTGCAACCAAGTTGGAATCCGGCCATGTCCCATCTCCTGCATATCCAAAGCAGTCCAAATCTGCACGCTTCCGTCAGCCGCGATCTGTCGGCCGGGTTCGTCGCCAGCCATCGCCAGAACCACCCGGACGACACCATCACCACGCGCGACCTGGTGACCACCGACATCCCGCATCTCGGGGTCGATCTGCTGGGCGGCTACTTCGGCAAGTCTGAGGCGCACACCTCGGAGCAGAAGGCAGCCCTGCGCTTTTCCGACGAGCTGATCGACGAGCTGTCCGCCGCCGACCTGCTGGTGATCAGCGCGCCGATGTACAACTTCTCGATCCCCTCCCAGCTCAAGGCCTGGGTCGATCACGTCGTACGCGCCGGCCGGACCTTCCAGTACACGGCGGAAGGGCCGAAAGGCTTGGTGTCCGGCAAGAAGGCCGTGGTGTTCCTGGCGGCGGGCGGCGTCTATTCCGAGGGGCCGTTCAAGACCTACGACTTCCAGGAAAACTACCTGCGCGCCATCCTCGGCTTCATCGGCATCACTGACGTGGCGGTCGTGCGGGCGGAAGGGTTGGCGATGGGGCCGGACGCTGTCGCCAAGGCCGTGGCTGGCGCGCGGGCGCGTTCCGCGGAACTGGCTGCCTGAGCGCCCGCGGCAAGTGGAAAGGACACGCCAGATGAGACAAGCCATCGCTGCCACCCTGCTGGCGACCAGCCTGGCTGGCCCGGTGCTGGCTCAGGGCCTCCCCGCGCCAGCGGCCCAGGTGCAGGCCGGCCGTTACGCCGTGGAGCCGCAGCACACGCAGATCGGGTTCGAGGTCTCGCACATGGGCTTCACCACGTACTACGGCCACTTTTCCAACGCGTCCGGCAGCTTGCAGCTCTCGCCCGCCGATCCGGCGGCCAGCCAGTTGGAAATCTCGGTGCCGGTGGACACGGTGTCCACCACCAGCGACAAGCTAGACGGGGAGCTGAAGAGCCCGGACTGGCTCGATGCGACGCATTTCCCGCAGATGACCTTCCGCTCGACCAAGATCGTCCCGAGCGGTGCGGACGCAGCGGACGTCACCGGAAACCTCACGCTGCACGGCGTGACCAAGCCGGTGACGCTGCACGCCCGCTTCGTCGGCGCCGGCACCAACCCGCTCGACAAGAAGTACACGGTGGGCTTCCAGATCGGCGGCGAGATCAAGCGCAGCGATTTTGGCGTGAAGACTTACGTGCCGCTGATCGGCGATGCGGTGCAACTGACGATCAGCGGGGCGTTCGAGCGACAGGGCTGAGCAAGCAGCGAACGCTGCCCTGCACCTCGCAGAGGACAGCAATCCCCTGGACACCCATGCACAAAGGGGTCAAGGGGACGACTGTCCCCTTGCGGGTGCAGGGCAGCGACCTGCTGCTGAAAGGGTTGCAGCATTGGCCTGGCGTCGCATCGCGCTCCTGCTTGTCGGAATAGCCGCCAGCCCCGCACGCGCCGCCTCCCTCCCGCCCGTGGAGGCGCAGCACGGCATGGTGGTCTCCTCGCAGCATTTCGCCTCCGAAGCAGGACTCGAGATCTTGCGGGCCGGCGGCAACGCCGTCGATGCGGCGGTCGCGGTGGGGTATGCCGAGGCGGTGGTCAACCCATGCTGCGGCAACATCGGCGGCGGCGCGGCCGGGCGGCTGCTGCGCGGCACCGGCAACCCGCAGCTCTGCTTCATGGTGCTCGGCATCGCCGCCATCGCCTGCGCCTGCGGGGCGGCCAGCATCCGCTTCTCCATCAAGCACAAGCAGGAGGAGCAGGCGCTGTATGACGCCGCCGATGTTGCCGCCGGCGCCGATGATGCCGCAGACCCCGCCCAGCACCTTGCGGTCGATGAACGGCACGAGCGCGTACAGCGAGCCGCAGGCCATGTGGGTGAACAACCCGAACGCCAGCATCAGGGAGACGGCCAGCGCGGCGGTGCCGGCCTGGGAGAACGCGATCAGGAACACGCCCTCGCCGATCATCAGGGCGAACAGCAGCCAGGTGCGCCCGTCCAGCCCGCGGGTGCGCGCCACCTTGTCGGACAGCAGGCCGCCGACGGCGCGGGCGAACAGCGCCAGCAGGCCGAACGCGCCCACGGCGTAGCCGGCGTTCTCGATCGAGAGCTTGTAGTGGTCGTAGTAGTAGGTCACGGCGATCGAGTGCACGAACAGCTCGACGCCGAAGGACGCGCCGTAGCAGGCGCCGAGCAGCCACACCCGGTAGTTGCGGCCCGCCGCCTTCATGACGTCCAGGCCGCCCTTCTTGCCGACCGCGGTGGAGAGGCCCATGCGGCGCATGTCGGCGAAGTTGCCCTCCGGCGTGTCCTGGGTGAGCTTCCAGTAGCCGACGGCGGTGAGCAGCATCAGCACGGCCGGCAGCACCTGCGCATAGCGCCAGGAGGCGCCCATGCTGAACCCGAGCGCTGCAACGCCGGCGAGGATGACCGGCATGGCGCTCTGCGTCACGCCGCCGCCCGCGTTGCCCCAGCCGCCCACCGTGGCGTTGGCGGCGCCGACGACGTTGGGGGCGAACATCACCGAGGTGTGGAACTGGGTGATGACGAAGCTCGCGCCGATGACGCCGATCAGCAGGCGGAACACCAGGAACGAGGCGTAGTCCCAGGCGAACGCCACGCCGATCACCGGCAGCGCGCCGAACGTGAGCAGGGCGGTGTAGGTCGCGCGCGGGCCATGCTTGTCGCACAGCGGCCCGATGACGAAGCGGGCGAGCACGGTGGCGAACACGCCGGCGATGCCGATGGAGTAGACCTGGTCGCTGGTCAGGTGCAGGTCGCCCTTGATGACCGGCATCAGCGGCGCCGTGGCGAACCAGGCGAAGAAGCAGACGAAGAAGCCGATCCAGCTCATGTGGAAGGCGCGCATCTGCGGCGTGCTGAAGCTGAACAGGTCTATGCTAGTGGCTTTGGTGCTGACAGCCATGGGGGAAGAACTCCGACACGCCAGTACGAGCGGCAAGTTGCAGGGACCGTCGCCTCAATGTCAGGCAATGCTGCGCGGCAGCATGAAGCTCGCACGGATGACGCGCGCGTGAGAAGCCTGTTGGTGCGCCAATGTTTGCGAGTCAGGCAGCTTATGCCTGCTTCTGGTGCAGGGCCTGCTCGTTTGCGCGGCAGAAGCCGCGAGCTACTCCGCCGCGTCCGCCAGGGCGGTGGCAGGCAGCCGCACCCGCATGCGGCGGATGCGGCGGGGATCGGCGTCCAGCACGCGGAACTCCACGCCGGACGGGTGGGTGACCACCTCGCCGCGCGCCGGCACCCGGCCGGCCACGGTGAAGACCAGCCCGCCCATGGTGTCGATGTCGGCGTCCCGCTCCGAGCTTGACAGCACGGGCCCGACGCGGGCCTCGAACGCCTCCACCGGCAGGCGGGCGTCCAGGTCCAGCGTGCCGTCCGGGCGCTCGGTGATGAGGGGGGTGTCCTCCTCGTCGTGCTCGTCCGCGATGTCGCCGGTGATGGTCTCGACCAAGTCCTCGATCGTCACCAGGCCGTCGATGCCGCCGTACTCGTCCACCACCAGCGCCAGGTGGATGCGGGCCTGGCGCATCTGCAGCAGCAGGTCCAGCACCGGCACCTGCGGCGCCACCATCAGCGGCGCGCGCACGATGGCGGCCAGGTCGAACTCCTCCGGCCGGCCGGCATGGGCGAACACGTCCTTGACGTGGACCATGCCCACGACCTCGTCGAGCTGCTCGCGGAACACCGGCATGCGGGAATGGCCCTCGCGCCGCAACTGCTCCAGCACCTGCTCGAAGCTGGCGTCGACCGAGATGGCCACGATGTCGGCGCGCGGGATCATCACGTCGTCCGCCGTGGTGCCGCGCAGGCGCAGCACGTTGGCGATCAGGGCGCGCTCCTGGCGGTCCAGCTCGGGCGCCACGCCGGGTTGCTGCACGGCGTCGGCGGCTTCCTGCACCAGCTCGGCGATGCTGTCGCGCACGCTGTGCTCTGGGCTGCGGCGCAGCCTCTGGCGCAGCCGGGCCAGCAAGGAGACCTCGCTCATGCGCGCCGCCACGGGTTGGGCACGCCCAGCCGATGCAGGATGCGGGCCTCGCGCAGCTCCATACGCCGCGCCTGGCCTGCCCCGCCGTGGTCGTGGCCGCGCAGGTGCAGCGCGCCGTGCACCACC
>CAXTTH010000131.1:0-6218 GCA_964247035.1 uncultured Acetobacteraceae bacterium | reverse complement strand
CCCGGCGCCCGCATCGGGCCGGATGTGGAAGATCGGCGTGCCAGCCGCGCGGGCGCGCTCGAGCAGGCGCCGCGCCTCCTCCAGGGTAGGCTCGACGCCGACGAGCTGCATCACGCCTTCGCGGTAGGTGTTCTGGCAATCAACCATGATCAACGCCGCGCTGCCCAGCGCGGGCGGCTGGGCGCCCAGGCCAGAGACGTCGCGCAAGGTCTTGAGGGGCATGGCTGGTCCTTGGTCAGTGATCGCCGTGGGGTCAGTGATCGCCGTGGGGTCAGTGATCGCCGCGGGCGGGCGGGGCGGCTTGCCGCAACTCGGCCGTCTCGTCCTCCGTGAACACGCGGCTGCGGGTCAGGAAACGCACGCCCTCGGGGGCTTCGAGCGAGAAGCCGGAGCCGCGGCCCGGCACCACGTCGATGATGAGCTGGGTGTGCTCCCAATACTCGAACTGCGCGGCCCCCATGTAGAACGGCGCGCCGTCGATGGCGCCCAGGCGCACGTCCTGCGCGCCGACGCGGAACTCGCCGGCCGGGTAGCACATGGGGGAGCTGCCGTCGCAGCAGCCGCCGGACTGGTGGAACATCACCGGGCCGTGCAGCGCCCGCAGCTTGGCCATCACTGCCATGGCGGCAGGCGTCACCAGCACGCGTTCGACCATCTCGTCCCTCCCGAACGGGGCGGCGGGCGGGTGCCCGCCACCCTCGCATAGCTCCCTAGAAGAAGCCCATCGCCTTCGGGCTGTAGCTGACCAGCATGTTCTTGGTCTGCTGGTAGTGGTCGAGCATCATGCGGTGGTTCTCCCGCCCGATGCCGGACGCCTTGTAGCCGCCGAACGCCGCGTGCGCCGGGTAGAGGTGGTAGCAGTTGGTCCACACCCGGCCGGCCTGCACCGCGCGGCCGAAGCGGTAGGCGCGGTTGCCGTCACGCGACCAGACGCCGGCGCCGAGGCCGTACAGCGTGTCGTTGGCGAGCGCCAACGCCTCCTCGTCGTCCTTGAAGCGGGTCACGGAGACGACGGGGCCGAAGATCTCCTCCTGGAACACCCGCATCTTGTTGTGGCCTTCGAGGATGGTCGGCTGCACGTAGAAGCCGCCTTCCAGGTCGCCGTCCAGCTTGGCGCGGTGGCCGCCGGCCAGCGCCTTGGCGCCTTCCTGCTTGCCGATGTCGAAGTAGGACAGGATCTTCTCGAGCTGGTCGTTGGAGGCCTGCGCGCCGACCATGGTGGACATGTCGAGCGGGTTGCCCTGCTTGATCTTGCCGACCCGGGCCACGCACTTCTCCATGAAGCGGTCGTAGATGCTCTCGTGCACCAGCGCGCGGGACGGGCAGGTGCAAACCTCGCCCTGGTTCAGCGCGAACATGGTGAAGCCTTCGACCGCCTTGTCCAGGAAGTCGTCGTCCTCGGCCATCACGTCCTTGAAGAAGATGTTGGGCGACTTGCCGCCTAGCTCCAGCGTGACCGGGATGATGTTCTCGGAGGCGTACTGCATGATGAGCCGGCCCGTGGTGGTCTCGCCGGTGAAGGCGACCTTGGCCACCCGCTTGGACTGCGCCAGCGGCTTGCCGGCCTCCACGCCAAAGCCCTGCACCACGTTGATGACGCCGGGGGGCAGGATGTCGGCGAGCATGTCCATCAGCACGGCGATGCTCATCGGCGTCTGCTCGGCCGGCTTGAGCACCACGCAGTTGCCGGCCGCCAGCGCGGGCGCCAGCTTCCAGACTGCCATCAGCAGCGGGAAGTTCCAGGGGATGATCTGTGCCACCACGCCCAGCGGCTCGTGGAAGTGATACGCCACCGTGTCGTGGTCGATCTCGCTGATGCCGCCCTCCTGGGCGCGGATGCAGCCGGCGAAGTAGCGAAAATGGTCGATGGCGAGCGGCAGGTCGGCCAGCGTGGTCTCGCGGATCGGCTTGCCGTTGTCGATCGCCTCCACCAGGGCGAGGGTGGACAGGCGGCTCTCGATGCGGTCAGCGATCTTCAGCAGCAGGTTGGACCGCTGCATGGGCGAGGTGCGGCCCCAGGCTTCGCGGGCGGCATGGGCGGCGTCCAGCGCCAGCTCCACGTCCTCGGCGGTCGAGCGGGCGATGGTGCAGATGACCCGGCCGTTGACCGGCGAGATGTTGTCGAAGTGCTGGCCGCGCACGGGGGGCACCCACTTGCCGCCGATCCAGTTGTCGTAATGCGGGCGGATCGCGATCTCCTTGGCGATCTCGCTGAGGACTTTATCGACCATTCGGTCTCTCCCTGATTATTGTTGCAGGCGAGCGTGCGGCCGGTTTGCGCCGGACCGCTGGTCCGCTGCATCCGATCGTGCCCCAAGCACTAGCACGCCTTCCGATCGCCGCTCAATGCAAGTCGTGACCAGGGCTGCCGCCGTGCGGGTTGCACGCCGTGGCCGCTTTTTTGGGCCTTGCCCCGCAACCAACCGCCTGGCCGCTCGATTCATTTGGTGGACCAAGGAGGACCAGACATGGCCATTGCCCCGCCCGTGCGCTTCACGGACAGCGTCGAGACCCGGCAGGAGGATGAGGAGGGGACGATCCAGCAGATCAACGCCGCCTTCGACAAGATCCTCGACACCACCGCCAAGGATTACGGCCATGCCGTGCGCTCCGTGCACGCCAAGGCGCACGGCATCCTGCGGGGCACGTTGACGGTCGCAGCGGGGCTGCCGCCCGAGCTGGCGCAGGGGATGTTCGCCACGCCCGGCCAGCACACGGTGTTCATGCGCCTGTCCACCAACGCCGGCGACATCCTGCCGGACGCGGTCAGCCTGCCGCGCGGCCTGGCGCTGAAGGTGCTGGACGTGGAGGGCGAGCGCCTGCCAGGGGCGGAAGGGCGGACGCAGAACTTCGTGATGGTCAACGGCCCGGTGTTCCAGGCCAAGACCGCCGACAAGTTCCTGGGCGACCTCAAGCTGCTGGCCGGGACCACGGACAAGCTCGAAGGCGTCAAGAAGGTGATGTCGTCCGTGCTCCGCGGCGTTGGCAGCGCCCTGGAGACGGTGGGCATCGAAAGCCCCAAGGTGCAGTCGCTCGGCGGCGCGCCGAACGTCGATCCGCTGGGCGAGACCTATTACAGCGCCACCCCGTTCCGCTATGGCGACTACATCGCCAAGTTCGCCGTGGCGCCGGTGTCGTCCGACCTTGAGGCGCTGGCCAAGAAGCAGGTTGACGGGTCGGCCGGGCCCGACATCATCCGGCAAACGGTGCAGGGCGAGATGCAGCGGATCGACGGCGTGTGGGAGCTGCGGGTGCAGCTGTGCCGCGACCTGGGCAAGCAGCCGGTCGAGGATCCCACGGTGGAATGGAAGGAGGCAGACAGCCCGTTCCAGGCCGTCGCCACCATCCATGCCGGGCGGCAGGACAGCTGGGATGCGGCGCAGGTGCAGAAGGTGAACGAGGAGATGCGCTTCTCGCCCTGGATCGGGCTGGCGGCGCACCGGCCGCTGGGCAACGTCAACCGGGCGCGCAAGGCGCCCTACGAGCACTCGGCGGAATACCGCGCCCGGTTCAACGGCTGCCCGATCCATGAGCCCAGCGGAGTGGACGCGTGAGGCGCTGACGGCGGCATGGGCTCCGACCGCCTGCGGTCCGGGCTTGCCTGCGGCACGTGCCGACACGGCCCTGGACGGGGATCAGGGCCGCTCGGGCGGCTGCTCGCGCAGGGCTGAGGCTGGGCTGGCTGAGGTCGGCCAGTGTTATTGAGGTTGTTAGCCATTTTGTGTATTATCAGCATAGGCCAGGATGGCTTCCGACCACCCTGGCCCCTGCCGGTTAGAAGAAGTGAACCATCACGATGAGGGTCCACTTTCTAAACCGCAGCTCGACTGAGATGGCGTGCATCTCATTCTCCCTGTGATACCGGGTGGACCATTCCACCCGGTATCATTCTCATAACCTCAAAGAGCATTTGGTCTAGGTGGAAGCACCGAGTGGATTGCAAACCCTTGTTTTTGCAAGCACTTGAACCGGCGTAAACAGCAGGAAGGCCTCAGAACGTCACCCGCACGCCGCCGAAGCCGCCGACCGGCGCGGCCGGGCTGTAGCTGCGCGGGTTGCTGGCGTTCGGCGCCTGGGCCAGCGCCACGCTGCCGGTCGGCGAGAACGTGCCGTAGGTGTAGTAGCGCTGGTCCGCCACGTTCTGCGCCAGGCCGAACAGCTGCACGGCGCGGGTGAGCTGGTAGCTCGTGTTGAGGTTGAGCACGAAGTAGGCCGGCAGCTTGGGCGTCAGGTTCGCGTTGTCGCCGAACAGGATGGCCTCGCTGGCGGCGATGCCGGTGACGCCCACCGACCATTGCGGCGTCGCCTGAACCTGCACGCCGAGCTTGGCCTGGCTCTCCGGGATGCCGGGCAGGCGCGCGCCGCGGGGCACGCTCAGCAGGCCGTTCGCGTCCGCCGCCGGGTTGTTGCCGCCGCCTTCGGTGAACGCGGTGCGGTAGGTCGCGTCCGTCAGCGTGTAGCTGGCGTAGGCCAGCAGCCGGGCGGCCTTGACCTGCACCCCCGCGTCGAAGCCCTGGCGCCGGGTCTGCCCGATGTTGGCGAAGTAGGCCCGGCCTTGGGTGGCGCTGTTGATGAAGCTGATGTCGTCGTCGAGGGTGGTGCGGAAGAAGCCGAGATCGTAGCTGACCGCCAGGCTGCCCCATGGGGGCAGGTTGCCGCGCAGGCCCGCCTCCACCGTGCGCGCCACCACCTGCTTGAGGTTCGGGTCGCCCACGAAGAAGTTGGCCAGGCTGCACGGGTCGGCCGGCCCGGCGCAGGACAACTCGGCCGGGGTCGGCGCGCGGTTGGCCTCCGAGTATCCGGCATAGGCGGTGAGCCAGGGCGTGGCCTTGTAGGTTGCGCCGATGGCCGGGTTGAAGCGGTTGTAGCTGTGCTGGCCGGTCAGGGCGCCGCCGCCCTGGTCTTGCAGGTCGATCTCGGCCGCGTTGAACCGGCCGGACAGCGTGACGTCGAGCCGCCGGGCCAGGCTCAGCGTGTCGGTGGCGAACAGGCCGTAATAGGCGTCGGACACGGCGAGGCGGACGGGGACGATGCTGGCCTCGTCCAGCGTCACGCCCGGCCCCACGAAGACGCGGGTGAGCGGGGTGAGGCCGCCGACGAACGCCGCCGCGCTGAACTCACTCTGCGCGCCGTCGAAGCTCGCGCCCGCCACCAGGTGGTTGCGCAGGCCGAACAGCGTGCCGGCGTCGGTCGCTTGCACGGACGCGCCGTAGGCGTTGGTCGTGGTGGCCTGCGCGTCCAACTGGCCGTACGGGCCGCCGGACAGGAAATCCGCGATCGGCGCGCCGCCCCGGGTGGCGCTGGGTGTCACGCCGCCGCCTTGGCATAGCAGGCCGTTGCCGGCGGCGCAGGGGGCGTCGCTCGACCCGTTGCCGTTCAGCAGGCGCTGCTCCAGGTTGGAGTAGTAGGCCAGCGCCTGCACCGACAGCGCCTCCGTCACGTCGTAGTTGGCGGAGAGGCTGGGCTGGATGAACTTGTTGGCGATCAGGTTCGGCCCGGTGAACTGGGCGCGCGGGTCGGCCGCCAGCAGCTCGATGGGGGACGTGCCGGGGCCGTTCAGGATGGTGTTCGCCGCGGTGAGGCCGAGATGCAGCTCCGCCTTGTCGCCGCGAAAGCCGGCGTCGGCGTGCAGGTTGGCGATGTCGGAGCTTTGCAAGTCCCGCCAGCCGTCGCTGTGCAGCGCGGCGCCGGCGACGTAGAGCGACCGGCTGCCGTCCTGGGACTGCACGCCGTACTGCCCCTGCGCCTGCGCCTGGCCGAACGAGCCGCCCGAGACCACCAGCTCGCCGCCGTGATAGGTGAAGCCGTTCTTGAGCTGGATGTTCAGCGCGCCGCCGAGCGCGTTGAGGCCGAACACCGGGTTCGACCCCACGACGTTGATGCGGTCGATGGCGATGTCCGGGATCAGGTCGAAGTTGACGGTGTCGCCGAACGCCTGGTTGAAGCGCACGCCGTCCAGGTACACGGCCAGGCCCTGCGAGGTGCCTTGCAGCGGCGAGGCGGCGAAGCCGTGGTAGAACAGCGTCGGCTGGTACGGGTTGCCGGACGCGGAGTCCAGGGTGACGCCGCCGACGCCGTCCTGCAAGGCGCGCAAGGCGTCCGGCGCGCCTTCGCGCGCGATGTCCCCGGCGTCGAGCACGCTGACCTGGCCTGGCACCCGGTCCCGCGCGATGCCGGCGCCGACCGGGTGGAGCTTTGCGCGGCACTGTTCGAAGGCG
>CAXTTH010000130.1:0-6269 GCA_964247035.1 uncultured Acetobacteraceae bacterium | reverse complement strand
CCCCCGGCTGATAGCGGTCGCTTCCGGCAAGGGCGGTGTCGGCAAGACCTGGTTGTCGGCCACCCTCGCCCGCGCCCTGGTGCAGGCTGGCCGCAGCGTGCTGCTGTTCGACGGTGACCTCGGGCTGGCCAACGTGGACATCCAGCTCGGGCTCATGCCGGAACATGACCTGACGGCGGTGATCGCCGGGCGGCGCAGCTTGGCGGACAGCGCCACGGCATACCTTCCGGGCGGCTTCAGCGTGCTGGCCGGCCGCTCCGGCTCCGGGGCGCTCTCCGCCATGGAGCCGGCTGTGCTGGACCGGTTACTGGCGGCTTTGGCGGCCGAGCCGTCCGTCGATGAGGTCGTGCTCGACCTGAGCGCCGGGCTGGACCACGCGGTGCGTCGCATGGCTGCCGCCTCCCACACGCTGCTGGTGGTGGCGACGGAGGAGCCGACCAGCCTGACGGACGCCTACGCCGTGCTCAAGCTGGCCGCTGCCGATAAGCCGGATGGAGACGTGCGGCTGGTGATCAACCAGGCCAGCAGCCCTGCCGCCGGACGCAAGACCTATGCGACCCTGGCGCGCGCCAGCGCCACCTTCCTCGGCCGCGAGGCGCCGCTGGCGGGCATCATCCGGCGGGACGACCACGTGCGCGACGCGATCCGCCGCCAGACGCTGACCCAGGTGCGCCACCCGAACACGCCGGCGGTGCAGGACGTGGAGACCCTGGCGGCCAGCCTGCTTAGCTAGATGGGCGGGCATCGCTTGCGCCGGAGGTCCAGCGGGCCTTATCTGCCGCCGGCGCGCCGGCGCGTGCGCCCGGCGAGAAGAGGGCCGCATGAAGCTAGTACGGGCCGGCCGCGATTCGCGGGTGGACTTCTTTCGCGGACTGGCCCTGTGGTGGATTTTCACCGACCACATCCCAGGCGACTGGGCGAATCAAGCCAGCCTGCGCAACTTTGCCATCTGCGACTCGGCCGAGGTGTTCGTGCTGCTGGCAGGTTACGGCGCAGGTCTTGCCTATGGCCGCTCCATGGACCGCAACGGCTGGGTGTACTCGGCCGCCGACGCACTCAAGCGCGCCTGGACTCTCTACGTCGCGCACATCTTCCTGTTCGTCGTGTTCGCCGCCCAGGTGTCCTACTCCGCAACCCTGCTGGACCGCGCGGACTACCTCGATGAGATTCACCTGGACGTGCTGGGCGAGGAACCCTACCGCGCCATGCTGGACGCACTCATCCTGCACTTCCAGCCAGCCTACCTCGACATCCTGCCCATGTACGTGGTCCTGCTGCTGCTGTTCGCCGCGGTGATGCCGCTGCTGCGATGGCCGATGGTGCTGGCCAGCTTGTCCTTCGCGCTCTACGCCGCGGCCCGGCTGGCGGGGCTCAACCTTCCCTCCGTCACAGGCAGTGGTTGGTACTTCAACCCGTTGACGTGGCAACTGCTCTTCGTGCTGGGCGCGATCATGGCCTACGCTCCCGTCAATGTGCCGAGCCGCGCCGTCAGGATCGCGGTGGATGTCGTGGCGGGCGCGATGGCGCTGTTCGGTCTCTTCATGCAATGGGTCGTCTGGGTGCATCCCGACATCACCATCCACCTGCCGGCCCGCGTGGCGCACGCGCTGCTCTCGGTGGACAAGGAGGGACTGCATCCCTTCCGGCTGATTTCGATCCTTGCCCTGGCCTGGCTCGTGTTCCGCCTGGTTCCGGCCCATGCGGGCTGGGTATCCTCGCGTTGGGTGTCGCCGTTCGTGATGTGCGGCCAGCATTCCCTGCCGGTGTTCTGCGCCGGGGTCTTTCTCTCCTTTCTTGGCCGCCTTCTGATGGAGGAAACCGATGGCTGGTGGACGCAGGTGCTGGTCAACGTGGCGGGTGCCGCGCTGCTGGTGAGCGTCGGCGCGCTCGCGGCATACTACAAGGAAAAAGGCCGGCAGAGCCCGCAGCGGCTACCCAAAGGTGTGACACCCTGATGACCTCCCCCGCGACCGGACGGCGCTTCCGCACCGTTGCTCCCTGCATCGCCGCGAGTCTCGCCCTGTTCTGCTGGACAAGCCAGGCCGCGGCCGAGGACCGATGCGCGGCGCCCGCCGACATCACCAGCAACATAGCTCCCTTGCCGGCAGCCATGGCGGCGCTAAAACCCGGCGGCACGCTCAACGTGCTGACCGTCGGGTCTGCCACGGTATTCAGCCCAGTGGAAGGGATGCAGCCCGGCACGATTACCGGCCAAGGACTCGGGCTGGGCCCGGCGTCGCCCTCCAAGCAGCCGCTGATGCCGACGGACGCTGCCTTTCCCATGCAGATGGCCAAGGCGCTGCAAGCCGCCGTGCCGAACCTGACCGTCAACGTCACGGTGAAAGGCGGCCGGGGAATGCTGGCGACCGAGATGTTGGACATCATCCGCACCGAGGTGGCCGCGCACCCCTACCAGTTGGTGATCTGGCAGACCGGCACCGTGGAGGCGGTGCGCAACATTCCCTCCGGCACGTTTTACGAGACGCTGGCCGACGGCTCGGCCGTCATTACCCAGGCCGGGGCGAACCTGATCCTGGTGGACCCGCAGTTCAGCCGCTTCCTGCACGCCAACACCGACCTCGATCCCTACGCGCAGAGCATGCAGGAGATCGCGGCCCAGCCAGACACCATCCTGTTCCACCGTTTCGAGCTGATGCGCTACTGGGTTGGCGAGGGTCAGATCGACCTTGAACGCACATCCAAGGCGCAGCGCGTGAGCACAGTGGAGGCACTGCACGCCTGCCTAGGCGCGCGGCTGGCCGACATGGTGCTCGCTTCGGCGCACATGCCGCCCTGAATTACACATACGTGATGACTGGCGCCCTTCTCAGTCCCCACAAAATGCCTCGGCAACGAAACTGTCATCGCGACTTCGTCTTGAAATATCATGAAGGCCGACCCGGTGCTGCGAAGGATTGACATGACAGCCACACGCCCCAGCGATGACCGCGTGCTTGCCAAATGGTTGCAGCTGAGCCTTGCAGCCAAGCACCAGGCCGTGCAGGAACCACTGCCGCAGGCGTTAGCTGACCTGCTGTCACCCGCCACTTGAGTCTCGGCCGCGCGGGATGCTGATTTCCAGCCACTGGCTAGAATAGTCCTTTCACGCGTCCATCTGGCCCCAGGCCGATCACCTCGGCCGCCGGGTGGCGGGGCAGTCCCGGCATAGTCATGATGTCGCCGCAGACCGCCACCACGAAGCCGGCTCCCGCCGATAGCCTGACCTCCCGGACAGGCAGGACATGCCCCTCCGGAGCGCCCAAAGCCGCTGGATCGGTGGCAAAGCTATACTGGGTCTTGGCGATGCACACAGGCAAATAACCGAACCCGGCGGCCTCGAACGTTGCCAACCGCTTGGCGGCAGACGGTGCCACCATGATGTTCGACGCTCGATAGATCTCCCGCGCCACCGTGCGCAGCTTGTTCGCCAGGGACATGCCATCCGGATAAAGCAGCCGGAACTTGGCCGTCCTGTCCTCGATCCGGCGCACCACGGCGTGGGCCAGCGCCTCCGCCCCCGCCGCGCCGTCAGCCCAGTGGGAGCAAGCTAGGACCTCTACGCCGGGCACGGCAGCGGCAATGGCTTCGTACTCTGCCGCCGTGTCGCCCGCGAAGTGGTTGATCGCGACGATAACGGGCACGCCGAACTTGGCCATGTTCTCGACATGGCGGGCCAGGTTAACCGCACCGCGCGTCACTGCCCCGGCATCCTCCCGCGCAAGCTCGGCCCGCGCGACCCCGCCGTGCATCTTGAGCGCGCGGATGGTGGCGACCACGACGCAGCAGGCCGGCCGCAGCCCTGCCGAGCGGCATTTGATGTCCAGGAATTTCTCGCCACCCAGGTCGGCGCCGAATCCGGCCTCCGTCACCACCACGTCGGCCAGCTTCAGCCCGAGCCGCGTCGCCATCACGGAGTTGCAGCCGTGGGCGATGTTGGCGAAGGGTCCGCCATGCACCAGGGCGGGAGAGCCTTCCAGCGTTTGCACCAGGTTGGGCTGCAGGGCATCCCGCAGCAACGCCGCCATGGCGCCATCCGCCTTCAGGTCGCGCGCCGTCACCGGCCCGTCCCGCCCGGAAGCGGCGATCATGCGGCCAAGCCGGTCCTGCAAGTCGGCCAAGTCGCGCGCCAGGCAGAATACGGCCATGACCTCGGAGGCGACCGTGATGTCGAACGCGTCCTGCCGGGGCATGCCGTTGCCGGGTCCGCCCAGGCCCACCACCACGTCCCGCAGCGATCGGTCGTTCATGTCCAACGCCCGCCGCCAGCTGACCCGGCGCGTGTCGATGCCGAGCGCGTTGCCCCAGTGGACGTGGTTGTCCAGCATGGCCGACAGCAGGTTGTTCGCCGCCGTAATGGCGTGAAAGTCCCCCGTGAAGTGCAGGTTGATCTCGGCCATCGGCGCCACTTGCGCCATGCCGCCGCCGGTGGCGCCCCCTTTCACGCCGAAGCACGGCCCGAGCGAGGGCTCACGCAGGCAGATCACGACCCGCCGCCCGATGCGGCGCAGCGCGTCCCCCAGCCCGATGGTGGTGGTGGTCTTACCCTCGCCCGCCGGGGTGGGGCTGATGCCGGTGACCAGCACCAGCGCGCCATCGGGCCGGTCGGCCAGGCTGTCGATGAACGGGAAGCCGACCTTGGCCTTAAAGCGACCGTACGGTTCCAATGCCTCTGCCGGGATGCCGATTGCGGCAGCGATGTCCGCGATCGGGCGGAGAACTGCCGCATTCGCGATGTCGATGTCGCTGCGCATCAGGCGGCGCGGGCCGTCGTGACGCTCATCGCATCCAGCACGTCGCCCATCGCTTGGACGGCGTCCGCCATGTCCTGCGGCGTGATGGCGCCGATGCAGCCGATGCGAAACGACGGCTCGGGCGTGTCATGAAAATTGCTGATGAGAAAGCCACGCGCCTTCAACCCCGCCACGAAGCCCGGCAAGGACCAGGCGGAGTGGGCCGGCGCACGCACGTTCACCACGATCGGCCCTTGCACCGCCTCCCGCAGCCAAGGGCGCAAGCCGAGCCGCTGCACGCCGTCGCACAGCATGCGTTGGTTGGCCAGGTAGCGCGCCAGGCGGGCGGGACGGCCGCCTTCCGCGTCGAACAAGTCCAGTGCTGCCTGGAAGGCTGCAAGGATTTGCGCCGGCGGGGTAAAGCGAAAGCAGCCCCAGCCCATGCGCAGGCTGTGCTGGTACACGTCGGCCAGGTCGAGCGACCAGCTGCCAGCGCGGCCTTGGCACTCGAGCAGCCGGTCCACCCGCGCCACGGCAAAGGCGAGCCCGGGCAGGCCCTCCATGCACTTGTTGGCGGTGAACACAACGGCGTCCACCGCGGGCAGCGCATGCAGATCGAGCGGCAGCGCGCCGAAGGCGGACACGGCGTCCACGATCGCCCGGCGGCCGGCCCGTGCCGCAGCCTCGGCCAGGGCGGGGGCGTCGTGGCAGATGCCGGTGCTGGTCTCGCTGTAGATCAGCAGCGCGTGGCTGATCGTGGGATCGGCGCGCAGAGCGGCTTCCAGCGCCGCCGGGTCCGCCCGCTCGTCATCCGGCACGGGCAGCATGCTCACCTCGCAGCCAGCCTCGCGGGCCAGCCGCACGGCGCGGGTGGCATAGGCGCCGGTCGCGGGCACGAGCACCCGGCCGCCGCGCGGCACGAAGGTGCGGATCGCGGCTTCCAGCACGAAGTGGCCGCAGCCTTGCAGCGGCAGGGCGGCGTGCACGCCGGGGCGCGCCTGCGCCACCCGCAGCACGCGGGCGCGCACGTCCTCGTTCAAGGGGCGGAAATCATCGTCCCACGGTGCGTAGTCCTGCGCGGCCGCGGCGCGGACCGAGGGATGGGTGGAGACCGGGCCTGGGATCAGCAGCTTCATCACGCCATCGCCTTGGCCGGTTTGCCGGGAGAGATCAAGCGCGGTGGCTTAACTATGATGGCCTCGCCACGACAAACCTGGCCTGCTAGGCGGCTTCGCCCCGCTCGGCTACGCTTGCCGCATGACGATACCGTTCACGCTGCCCGACTGGGTGCCCGCCTGGGTGAGCTTTGCCCTCATCGTGGTCGCCGCATTGTTCCTGCTGGCTTTCCTGCTGATGCCGTTCAGCGTGTTCGGGCTCAAGGGCCGGCTGGAAAGCGTGGAGGCGCGGCTGGACGAGATTCAGGGGGAAATCCGCAGCCTTGCCCTGCGCCTGCCGGAGCCGGGCCGGGTCGAGTACGAGAGCGACGGGGACGAGCGCCGGCGCTGGGCGCAGCCGGATCGCCTGCCGCCCATCCCGCCC
>CAXTTH010000129.1:0-6366 GCA_964247035.1 uncultured Acetobacteraceae bacterium | reverse complement strand
GCATCACCTCGCTCACCCTCAAGGTGCAGCCAGCCGTCACCGGGGATGGCCGCTCCACCCTGGAGGCCCTGGTGCGGGCGGACCCGCGGGCCGGGCTGGCGCCGCAGCTCTATTTGCCGCGCCTCGCCGCCCGGCTGGCGGAGGTGCCCGCGGCCGGCACGGTGGTGCCGCTGGTGTTCACCGGCAACCACTGCAAGGGCGCCATCTTCCTCGACGGCGCCGACGCCATCACCCCGGCGCTGACCCGGCAGGTCGACGCCATCGCCCGCGCCATCCCCGGCTTCCACTTCGGCCGCATCGACGTGCGCTACGCCTCTGAGGCGGCGCTGCGGCTCGGCCAGGGCTTCACCATCATCGAAGTGAACGGCGCGGGCTCGGAGGCGACCCATATCTGGGATGCGCGCTGCACCCTGCGGCAGGCCTACGCCGCCCAGTTCTTCCACTACCGCGCCGCTTGGGAGATCGGCCGCATCAACCGCGCCGCCGGCCACCGCCCGAGCGGGCTGCGCGCCATGCACCGGCTCTGGCGGCTGCAACGCCGCGTGATGGCGTCCTACCCCACGAACGATTGAGGCGCACGATGACCGAAACCGACCTGTTCCAGCCCGTCACCCTGGGCGGCGACCTGCCGCTCGCCAACCGCATCGTGATGGCGCCGCTCACCCGCAGCCGCGCCGGCAAGGGCGACGTGCAGGGCGCTCTGAATGCCGAGTACTACGCCCAGCGCGCCAGCGCCGGGCTGATCGTCAGCGAGGCGACCAACATCACCCAGCAAGGCAAGGGCTACGCCTACACCCCCGGCATCCACACCGAGGCGCAGGTGGCCGGCTGGCGCATCGTGACCGACGCGGTGCATGCCCAGGGCGGCCGCATGTTCTGCCAGCTCTGGCACGTCGGCCGCATCAGCCACCCCTCCCTGCAACCCGGCGGCGGCCTGCCGGTGTCGGCCTCCGCGGTGAAGCCGGAGGGCCAGGCCTTCACCGAGGCCGGGTTCCAGCCGCTGGTGACGCCCCGCGCGCTGCGGACGGAGGAGGTGCCCGGCCTGATCGCCGACTACCGCCACGCCGCCATGTGCGCCAAGCGCGCCGGGTTCGACGGCGTCGAGATTCACGCGGCGAACGGCTACCTGCTTGAGCAGTTCCTGCGCAGCCACACCAACCAGCGCACCGACCGCTACGGCGGCAGCGTCGAGAACCGAGTGCGGCTGACGCTGGAGGTCGCCGACGCCGTGGTCGGCGTGTGGGGCGGCCGCCGCGTCGGCATCCGCCTCTCGCCGGTGAGCCCGGCCAACGACATGGCCGGCTTCGCGGACGCGCAGGAGGTGTATGACACGCTGGTGCGCGGTCTGGACGGCCACCAGCTTTGCTACATGCACATCATCGAGGGCGCCACGCAGGGCCCGCGCGACAGCTCGCCGTTCGATTACGTGCAGATGCGCAAGCTGTTCCGCGGCCTCTACATGGCCAACAACGGCTATGACCTGAAGCTGGCCGAGGCGGAGCGGGGCGCGCTCAAGGCCGACCTGATCGCCTTCGGCCGCCCGTTCATCAGCAACCCGGACCTGGTGGAGCGCCTGCGCGACGGCATCCCGCTCGCCCCCTCGGACGACAAGACGCACTGGTACGGCGGTGGCGCCGAAGGCTACACCGACTACAAGCCGGCGGAGCGCAAGGCAGCCTAGGCTACCGTGCTGCAACGTTGGAGCATGTGCCGGCTTCGATTGCCCACCCGGCATTCAGTTTTTGTTGTCTTGGATTTTATGCTAAGATTCCTTTAGAAAAATAGGACGTTACTGTGTTCCAAAATTCGTGTGCGTTCTGCGCGATTGCGCTCATCGTTTCGGGATGTGCCCAAATTAATGTGATTAGGCATCGTGCAGCGGAGGATTACGCTGGCACGATAGTGCGTCTTGCTGTGCTCTTGCCATCAAGCGACGATTTTGGTGATGCCCTTTCGACAAAGTTTTCAAGTTCATTCAAAAGCGAAATGCAAGTGCAGCTTCAAGCTTGCCAAGTGACGCCATTAATCTACCAGTTAAATAGCTTTGAATCTGATACAGCTGCCAAAGCATCAGCATCAATCAAGACTTTCACGCCCGATACGGTTTTGGTGGTTCAAGTTCAAAGCCGTTTTATCATAAACGGCGAAGAGCGAGGAGAATCATATTCTTTGACGATAGGTGATCTGAAACAACATCGAGATATTTGGAAAGCGACGATTGATCTTGGTACGCCTCTAGCACTTCTGGCGGACCGAACCAGGTTCGGTGCAGATCTCGCGTCCAAGATTGTGCAGCAAGTAGCCGTTGATGGCATTCTGAAATCTTGCCCACCTTCGGCAAAGGCTGCTTGAAGCTGTAATTAATCGCCGCCTTGCCATCCCTCGCCCGCTCCGGCAGGAACGGGCGCGCAACAGGCAGGCGTGATGTTCGGCATGGACACGGTTCAAGCGATCCTGATCGCCATCCTGCAAGGGGCCACCGAGCTGTTCCCAGTCAGCAGCCTCGGCCACGCCGTGGTGCTGCCCGCCCTGCTGCACTGGAACTTCGACCAGGCCTCCGCCGCCTTCCTGCCGTTCCTGGTCATGCTGCACGTCGGCACCGCCGTGGCGCTGCTCGGGTATTTCTGGCGGGACTGGCTGGCGCTCATCCGCGGCGTGCTCGGCGTCTCCGGCGCGCAGCAGAACGGGGAGAGCCGCCGGGTCTTGCTGCTGATCGTCGTCGCCACCCTGCCCGCCGTGGTGGTGGGCGCGCTGCTGGAGCACTTCCTGCGCAGCCTGTTCGCCAGCCCGCTGATCGCCGCGATCTTCCTGGCGGTGAACGGCCTGCTGCTGCTGTTCGGCGAGCGGCTGCGCGCCCGCAGCAGCCACCGGTCGCTGTCCAGCCTCACCTACCGGGACGCGCTCACCGTCGGCGCGTGGCAGTGCGCGGCGCTGATCCCCGGCATCTCCCGCTCCGGCGCCACCATCGTCGGCGGGCTGCTGCGCGGCATCGACCATGAGGGGGCGGCGCACTTCTCCTTCCTGATCGCCACCCCCATCATCCTGGGCGCGACCGTGCTGGAAGTGCCCAAGCTGCTGCACGCGGACATCCCGCCGGGCACGCTGCAAGTCTCGCTGGTGGCTGCCGTGGTGGCGGGGCTGGTCGCGCTGGCCAGCACGGCGTTCCTGATGCGTTACTTCCGCCACAACGACAAATGGGCGCTCAACCCGTTCGCGTTCTACTGCCTCATCGCCGGCGCAGGCTCCGCCGCCTACCTGGCCTTCGCTTGAAGCGACTCGCTGTCCTGCTCGCCGCCTGCCTCGCCGCGGCTGCCGGACCGGTGAACCCGGCGGCCACCCCGCTCTCCCGTGACAACCTGCCCTGGTGGCACGCCCGGCACGCGGACAAGCTCGCCCAGGTGCGGCAGGGCGGCGTGGATTTGGTGTTCCTCGGCGACTCCATCACCCAGGACTGGGAGCAGCGCGGCCCCCCCGCCTGGCGGGACTTCGCGCCGCAGTGGCAGCGCTTCTACGGCGACCGCCATGCCGTGAACCTCGGCTTCAAGGGCGACACCACCGCCAGCCTGCTCTGGCGCATCGAGCACGGCGAGGTGGACGGCATCCAGCCCCGGGTGGCGGTGGTGCTGATCGGCGCCAACAACAACGGCCGGGTGCACTGGTCCGCCGAGCAGACGCTGGGCGGCATCGACGCCGTGGTCGCGGCCCTGCACCGCCGCCTGCCCGCCGCCAAGGTGCTGCTGCTCTCCGTGCTGCCGTCCGAACGGTCCGAGTGGGTGGACCAGGCCACGACAGCCATCAACCACGGCCTGGCCGCCCGCTACGCCAGCGGCACCGACCCGGCGCTGACCTACCTGGACGTGACCGGCGTGTTCCTGCGCGACGGCAAGCTGGACCGCGCCGCGTTCCTGGACGGCTATCTCACCCCGCCCGACCCGCTGCTGCACCCGACGGCGCAAGCCCAGGCGCGGCTGTCCGAGGCGATCGAGCCGACGCTGGCCCGGCTGCTGGGGGACCGGCCCCATTGACCATGCTGCGTGCCCGCGGCGGCAGCGCATGAAAAAGGGTGCTGACCGGTCCAGGGACCGCCCAGCACCCTGCTTCGACGACTCGAAGTTCAGCCCGGCTGCGGCGCAGCCCCCAAGCCACCGGCGGGCGGGGCCAACGGCCGGGTGCTCGGCACCGAAGCGCGGCGCGTTTCCGGGGCCGGCTCGTCCACCACCTTGCGGATGATCGGGTCGCCGCGCAGCACGGTGCGGATGTCGTCGCCGGACAGCGTCTCGTGCTCCAGCAAGCCGCGCGCCAGCCGGTGCAGCTCCTCGATGTTCTCCGACAGGATGTCCTTCGACCGCTGGTAAGCCCGGTCGATGATGCCCTTGATCTCGGCGTCGATCTCCCGCGCCGTGACCTCGGAGACGTTCTTGTTCTGCGTCACGCTATGGCCCAGGAACACCTCCTGGCTGTTGTCGCCATAGGCGATCATGCCCAGCGTCTCGCTCATGCCCCACTCGGTGACCATGTTGCGGGCGATGTTGGTCGCCTGCTTGATGTCGCCGCCCGCGCCGGTGGAGACGCGGTCGGCCCCGAAGATCAGCTCCTCGGCGACCCGGCCGCCCATCGCCATCACCAGCCGCGCCACCAGGCGGGCCTTGTTCTCGCTCAGCCGGTCGCCCTCGGGCAGGCTCATCACCAAGCCCAGCGCACGGCCGCGCGGGATGATGGTCGCCTTGTGCACCGGGTCGCAATCCGGCTCGTGCATGGCGCACAGCGCATGGCCGCTCTCGTGGTAGGCGGTCATCCGCTTCTCGGCGTCGGACATGATGAGCGAACGGCGCTCGCTGCCCATCATCACCTTGTCCTTGGCGTGCTCGAACTCGAACATCGCCACCGTGCGCTTGCCCATCCGCGCGGCCAGCAGGGCGGCCTCGTTCACCAGGTTGGCCAGGTCGGCGCCCGAGAAGCCGGGGGTGCCGCGGGCGATGGTCTTGGGGTCCACGTCATTGGCGAGCGGCACCTTGCGCATGTGCACGCGCAGGATCTTCTCGCGCCCGCCCACGTCCGGGTTCGGCACCACCACCTGGCGGTCGAACCGGCCGGGGCGCAGCAACGCCGGGTCCAGCACGTCGGGCCGGTTGGTGGCGGCGATCAGGATGACGCCCTCGTTGCTCTCGAAGCCGTCCATCTCGACCAGCATCTGGTTGAGCGTCTGCTCCCGCTCGTCATTGCCGCCGCCCAGGCCCGCGCCACGGTGGCGGCCCACGGCGTCGATCTCGTCGATGAAGATGATGCAGGGCGCGTTCTTCTTGCCCTGCTCGAACATGTCACGCACCCGGGACGCGCCGACGCCCACGAACATCTCCACGAAGTCGGAGCCGGAGATGGTGAAGAACGGCACGTTCGCCTCGCCGGCGATGGCGCGAGCCAGCAACGTCTTGCCGGTGCCAGGGGGGCCCACCAGCAGCACGCCCTTGGGGATCTTGCCGCCCAGGCGCTGGAACTTCTGCGGGTCCTTGAGGAACTCGACGATCTCTTGCAGCTCGCTCTTCGCCTCGTCGATGCCGGCCACGTCCTCGAACGTCATGCGGCCCTGCTTCTCGGTCAGCATCCGGGCGCGGGACTTGCCGAAGCCCATGGCGCGCCCGCCGCCCGACTGCATCTGGCGCATGAAGAACACCCAGACGCCGATCAGCAGCAGCATCGGGAACCAGTTGAGCAGGATGCGGAAGATCGAGTTGCCGCCGTCCTCCTCGGGCTTGGCGACCACGCGCACGCCCTTGTCCGTCAGTTTCTGCACCAGCGTCGGGTCGTCCGGCGTGTAGGTCTGGAAGGTGCGGTTGTCCGTCAGTTGCCCGCTGACCGTGCGGCCCTGGATGGTCACGTCGTGCACCCGCCCGCTCGACACGTCGCCCAGGAAGTCGGAATAGGCGATCTGCGAGGCGGAATGCTGCGCCGTGCCCGGCTGGAAGATGTTGAACAACACCACCAGCAGGAGGGCGATGATCACCCAAAGGGCGAGGTTGCGGCCGAAATTGCTCATCTAGGTTCCCTGGCCATCCGTAGCTGCGCCGGCCCCGCCACCGGGCGTCCGGACCTGTCATCCCATCACCCGATCACGATCCGAACCGGGCTGCAACACAGACATGGGATTGCGCTCCGGCGAACACACCCCCGGCCCGCTCAACAGGCCATGAACGGCGCGCCGGCCGCAGGCACGGCCGCGTTGCTGACGATTCCGGGCTTTTCTCCCGCTTCCGAAGGATAGCCCAGGTGCGGCGCGCCGCAAAGTTGGCCGCCCCGCCAGAAGGCCGGCAAGCTCCGCAGCACGGTCGCCGGCCACACCAGGTAGAACTGCTCCTCCACCGCCAGCGC
>CAXTTH010000128.1:0-6434 GCA_964247035.1 uncultured Acetobacteraceae bacterium | reverse complement strand
GGCCAGGCGTTCCTGAGCCGGGCCCTGTCCGCCCAGGGCGTGAGCGACCCGTTTGCGCAGCAGCGGATGCTCGGCCGCGGCATGTTCGGCCAGCTCAAGGACCGCGGCGGCTCCGACATGACCGTTTATGAGGCGGCCATGGCCGAACTCAAGAAGGAATACCGCGGGCTCGGCAAGAACCTGCCCGGCGGGGAAAACGACTTCGTGGATGCCGGGCTGGCGCAACTCTTCGGCACGTCGATGGATCAGGCGACGGCACTGCGAACGAAGTTCAAGCCCGAGCAAATCGGCCAGACGCAGAAGCTGCTGTCCCGCTATGGCCTTGATTTCAACAAGGTCAACGCCACAGGTTTGGCCGATATCGGCGAGGTGGCGGGCGCGTCGCCGGCAACGCTTGGCGACATCCGGGATAAGCTGCTGCGCACCCGCAGCGACATCACCCAGGCGCAGCACGACCAGTTGCAAAAGGCCAGCGGGGAGGGCCTGCGGGAGGCCCTCGTCCGCACCTTCGCCGACAAGGGCATGGCCCCCACCGAGGGTTCCAAGCTGGTCGATGCCAACGCCGGCCTGAGCAACGCGCTGACGACGTTGGGCACCGAACTGATCCCCGTGCTGACGGGCGTCAAGAACGGCGCGACGGAGTTGGGTGGCGGTCTGCATGAGCTGGCGGAGTTCCTCAAGCGCACCCTGCCGAACTCCGCGCCTGGCGAGGGTGGCAAGGGGCTGTCCGGCGGCGAGGGTGACGGGTCCGGCGGCCTGTTCATGTCGGACGGCAAGGCTGGCTACACGGCCATCTCCTACCGCACGCGCCTGGGCAGCAGCAGCGGCGCCGGCGGTTTTAGCCTGCCCGGCGGCGCATCTCAGGCGCCCCTGGCTGGCACGGAACTGGCCAGTCGCACGCAGCAGGCGATGGCCTATTTCCAGCAGCAAGGATGGTCGCCGGAGGCCGCCGCGGGCATCGTGGCCAACCTCATCAAGGAATCTGGCTTGCGGGAGAATGCCACCGGCGACTTGGGCCAAGCGCACGGGCTGGCGCAGTGGCATGGCAGCCGGCTTGCTGACGTAGCCGGCGGCATCGGGGGCGATCCGACCAGCAGCTTCGCGGCAGGCCTGGCGGGTGTGCAATACGAGCTGACCCGCGGACGCGACCAAGGCATGCGCGATGTCGGACGCTACCTGCAAGGTCGGCACTCGGCCGGCGAGAACGGCGCCTATTTCAGCGCTCACGGGGAGCGGCCGGGCGATGTTATCGGCGCAGCGACGGACCGCGCAGGCTTGGCGGACGGCCTCTCTCGGGCTCCTTACACCATTGGCACAGGCGGCACGGCGCGCATCGAACCGCTGAAGGTGATCCACATGACGCCGGCCGGCCGCGTGCTGGGCATGCAGGACCTGCCGGTGCAGCAGCATTCCGCAGCCCAAGGGTGGAACGCATGACCGTCCAGCTCCAGACCTTCGCCCTCAGCGTCACGCTCAAGAAGCTGGTGCGCCGCACGAACGCGCAGGCCGGCCCCGCCGTACCCGCCCATGTCGAAGCCCAGGCCACGCCGGCCAGCCCGCTCCAGGTCACGATCGACATCACCGTGCCGTCGAAATCCGCGGCGGCGTCGAAGCCCGACCAGATCGACCTCACGCCATACCTGACCGAGAACGACAGCGTGAAGACGGTCAAGTCGCTGAACCAGCCCGGCGGCGGCCTGACCATCACCTTCGCCGACCAGCTGGCCCCCGAAGTGGAAGACACGATCTACGCCTTGATCGAGCCGATGGACCTGATTGAGGTCCGCGCCTCGCGCCACCAGGAGGATTTCGCCGGCCAGACCCTGCCGCTGATCATGCGGGCCTACGTGTCGTCCATCCAGCGCGACGAGTCGATCGGTGACGACGGCACGCCGCAGCGGCAAATCGTCGTGCGCGGCATCGACAGCGGCAAAATTCCTCAAATGAACCAAGTCCTGTTCATGTATGAGCAGGCGGTGGCCAAGCCATTTTTGTTACCGCTTCAATTACTTGCTGCAAACGGACTGGATGGCGGCACGCTACCAGTTGGTCAATACATGCAGCTTATTGTAAACTATTTCAACTCTAAGGTTGAGCAACTGGCCGCATATGGAAATCAACTAATACCAGCTTTCATACTCAAGTCCACCGTGATGCAGGGCCGCGCCTGGATACAGGCCGTGGGCACCAAGGAGGGGCCGATCTGGACCTACGCGGAAGCCTTTGCCGACCGTCCATGGAACGAGCTGTTTCTGCTGGACGAGGAAGCCGGGCCCGTTCTCTATTTCCGCCCGGCGCCTTTCAAGGACTTGGCCGGCAATTTCGTCATCGACGGTGCCGCAGACCCGGGCAGCTTCGACATCGCGGCCGTCGAGATCCTCTCGATAAGCGTGGTCCGTTCGGATGCCCGAGTAGCCAACTTCTACTGGGTGCCGCCGGACAATAGCTTGCTGGGATCAAACGGTGGCGTGACGGCAACCGCCATCGTTAACGATCTGCCGCTTGATGCGAACTATCCGAACGACTCTGCCACGCTCTACGGTGAGCGCATCCTCTCTGCGCCGACATTCCTGCAACCCAACGAACTCACGATATCTCCCGAGATGCTGCCGGCCGCCTTGCGCGCCGAGGCGAACGGGCAGTGGGTGTCCTGGTATACGCTCCGCAGCGAGCAGCTGAAGGCGATGAACCGGGACAACAGCGTGCTGGAGGAGGGTTCGGCCACCGTCAACGGCCGCGAGGATCTGATCATCGGCAAGTATGCCCGGTTCACCCGCGGCACGGTGGTGTCGGAGGCCTACGTGACGCAGGTGGCGCACATCATCTCGCCGCTGCGCTCGTGGGTATCCCAGCTGTCGCTGGAGCGCGGCACGGGCTTCTACAGCCGCAGCCAGGCAACGGACGTGCCTTTCTGGGCTGAGGGCCGGGATGGGCCATACTCCCCATGATCCGGCTCGGGCAGGTCGTGCGGGTCAATCAAACCCGCCGCACGGTCGATCTGGTGATGCTGGACAACAACGAGCCTGTGCGCGAGGCGCGCGTGCTTGGGGCAGCCAGTTCCGTGTCTGGTTCATGGAACGTGCCCGACATGCCTAAGCCAGCCAGCGAGATGCAGGCCGGCGAGTTGCCAGCCGCCGGGCGGTCCATGGTGGCGGCGGTCACCATGTGCGGTCGCCGGCCTCTCGTCGTCGGCTTCGTGCCGGCCGAGGGCAATGAGGTCGTGTTTACGGAAGCGGACTTGGAGGTGCATCGCCACCCGTCCGGCGTGGTCACGTCGATCGACCAGGGAGGCAATGTCCAGGTCACCCATCCGGGCGGTGCCACACTCCGGATCGGCACGCCGGCGGTTCAGGACATCTCGACCCTGGCGGCGGACCAGAACTGGGCGATTCCGGCCGGCACGCCTCCGACCATCACGCTTACGACGGGGCAGGTCAGCCTCACCATCGCGGCCGGAAGCGGAAACGTCGTCCTGAAAACCTCGGGAGACGCGACCGTCATGGCTGAGAACGCCACGGTCGCGGCAACCCAGACCGCTACGATCATGGGCGCCAGCGTAGTGCTGGGCGTGGGCGGAAAGCGGGTGGTGGTGGACGGCGACCCGGTGTCCGGCGGAGGCACCGTCATGGCCACGCAAACGCGGGTGACTGCGGGTTAATGCAGCCTGAGCATCACAGTATGCGAGTCCAGCGGAGCACCGTAAAAATCCACGCCGGTGGTCTGCACGAAGGTCAGATAGCCCTGCTGCAAGGGCCAAGACCAATATTCGTTCTTCATGTGGACGAGAGCGCCCGGGCCAGCAGTCTCGTATTTCGGTGTTCCCAGGCGAGAAGTCAGCGATGCCCGCGACGCATCCCAATCACGGAATGCAAACTCGGCGACATAGCCCACAATGAGCCCGCCCTTGATGAACAGGTTCAGGCTTCGGCACGGAGCGATCTTAGGGCAAAGGTCTTGTGCGACTGAATTTCTGTCAAAGCTACAAGCCGTCTCGCCGCAGGTCGCGCCGCTATAGTGAGCCAGGACTTCATGCACCGGCATATTAAGGGCAGAAGATGCGACTTCCTTGGGCAGCACCGCTTCGGCAAGTGAGGAGTGGCCCAAAGCGAAAGATGCCAGCAAGCCAACCCATATCGTTCGCATAAAATCCCCAGGCTTGACCCTGGAACACATCTACCTCTTAGAAAGCGATTGTTGCAAACCAGCCTGTATCAGGCGGCGGATTGCCTCGGCCCTCGGGGGCAAGTCCTCCTGGGACCGTCGCCATTGGTCAATCGCAGCGACTAGCTCTGAGGGAAGCAAAACCTCGTAACGATTTGGATTGCGCGCCATATCGCCATTATGACCATACCGGCTTGCACGTCAACACCGGTATTTTGGGTTGACCTAGTTCCGGCTATACCGGTATAACCAGCTTCACAGTCGGTCAGGATGTTACCAGCATCCCGACCGACCTAACCCAAGGATGGAGCGACCAATGCCCAAGGCTACCCGAACCCCTACACCCCGCCGCCGCTCGCCGGCAATCGCAGCACCTTACGACTTCGCGGCCGTTTTGAAGGCTGTATCGGACCATCCCGACGCGAAGCTGATTAGTCTGGTGGCGAGCTACACCAATGCTTTCAAGGCTGTCCAAGAGGTATGGTCTTCCGACAAGCCCAGCGCCCGGAAGTTCACCCTGGATCAGATTTCCGGCAGAAGCGGTTCCGCGCTGAAATCTGCCGAGGCTGTGGCGACCGTGAAGGCCACGACACGGGAGGGCGCGCTGGCCAAGCTGGAGGCGTGCCTGCTGCATCTGGGGCAGCGCGACGTGGAGCTGATGATGGCCTCGGCCATCCGAGACGCTATCGCGGTAGGGATTTAGCTTGTGAGTACAAATCTTATCAACCTGACAGGGCAGCGGTTTGGGCGGCTCGTTGTCCTTGATCGGCGCGATATACCAAGCAAACGGGGCACTTTTTGGAACGTCGAGTGCGACTGCGGACGCAGATATTCTGTGCATCGTGAGCGTCTGATGAACGGCCAAACAAAGAGCTGCGGTTGTCTAAGAAGGGAGGTCACGGCGTCTAGGCGCTTAAACGCCGTAAAAAGTCTTGAGGGAATGCGCTTCGGTGAGCTTTTGGTCATTTACCGCGCAGAGCGTTCTGGAGTAGGAAGCGGACGCATTTTCTGGTCCTGTAAATGCTCATGTGGCTTAGAAAAGACTATTCAAGGAGACGCCTTAGTGCACGGTGGCCAACAATCATGCGGCTGCCTGGGCTTTTCGACTGTTCGGGCTCCTGAAGTAAGGAAGAAGGCGCGCCTTATCGCAAATGCAGCGATGAGGCGCAATCTTAAATTTAACCTTGATATAAAGACGAGAATTCGCATGTACAAAGATATAAGGAGAAAGGGAGCTAGAAAGACAAACAGTTTTCAAAATACTCTTGGATATTCAAAGGAGGACTTGCTTAACCAGCTGCAAGCCACAATGCCGGCCGGCTATTCGTGGGAGGATGTGCTCGCTGGCAGGTTGCATATTGACCACGTCCGCCCGCTGGCCTCATTCAGCTACCAGACGACTGATGACCAAGCCTTCCGCGACGCCTGGGCGCTGAGCAACCTTCAGTTGCTTCCTGCCATGGAGAACATGCGGAAGGGCGCGCGCCTGGATTGGAAACCAAGCTAGGCCACGCAATAGGGTCGTGACGCGACAGTGGCGGCATGTCTGGTGCCCTTGGCCTCCTCACCAGCGGCGGCACCCCCCCGTCGCAGAAATACCGGACGATCGGCTTCGTCCTGTCAGGCGGGACGGGCGGCACCCTTGATTTCAGCTTTTCCATCCGGCCTGAGGATCTCCGCCGCACCGAGCCGTCCCGCACCGCCGTGCAGCAGACGCTCGGCGGGGCGCTGGTGGACAGCTTCGGGGCCGGCCTCTCGACCATCACGATGTCGGGTCACAACGGCTGGCGCGGCGGCTTTCTGTCCAGCGGCGAGCAACTGTTCGCCGATCTGCGCGCCGCGGTGTTCACCGAATGGCACGCGCGGCGGAAGGCCCAGACCGACGCCGGGAGCGATCCCGGCGAAGTCGAGCTGAGTTTCGTGGACACGCTGGACGACATCACGGTGGTGGTGGCGCCGGTTTCCTTCACGCTCATGCGGAGCAAGTCCAGCCCGCTGCTCATGCGCTACTCGATCGAGATGCTGGTGCTGGCCGATGCCTCGGACGGCGAGGACGGGGTGGACACGATCATCGGCGCGCTGAGCAACCCGCTGCGCTGGCTTGCCTCGGTCACGGGCCTGGGCAACGTGCTCACGTCAATCCAGTCGGGGCTGGCCTATGTCCGCAGCGCCTATGCGCTGGGGCAGATGTTCGTCGGCGCGATCACCTCGACGGCGTTGAACGTGCTGAGCGGCGTGCATGCGCTGGTGAGCGTGGCCAGCCCCGACTGGAT
>CAXTTH010000127.1:0-6446 GCA_964247035.1 uncultured Acetobacteraceae bacterium | reverse complement strand
GTGCAGCGCGGCCACGCCCTCGGCCGCGCTGCACGGCGGCGGGGCGCTCGGCGCGGCGTTGGTGCGGCACATGGTCCGGTCGGGCGGACTCGTCACGGCGGCGGATTTGCGCGGCGTGCGCCCGGTGGAGCGCGAGCCGATCCACGGCGCTTATCGGGGGTGGAGCGTGATGGGGCCGCCACCGCCCTCGTCGGCCGGGGTGCACGTCACGCAGATGCTCAACATCCTGGAAGGTTACGACCTGGCCGCCATGGGCTTCGGCTCGGCGGACGCCACGCACCTGATGGCCGAGGTGCTCAAGATCGCCTTCGCCGACCGCGCCGTGGCCACCGCCGACCCGGCCTTCGTGCCCGTGCCGGTGGCGCAGCTCATCTCCAAGGCCTACGCCGCCGAGCGCCGGGCGATGCTGGACCTGGGCCGCGCCCAAGCTTGGCCTGCCGGCATCTCCGGCTATGAGGCGGCGGACACCACCCACGTCACCGCGGCGGATGCGGACGGCACGGTGATCGCCACCACGCAGACGATCAACGGGCTGTGGGGCGCGCGCTTCGCGGTGCCGGGCACCGGACTGATCGGCAACGACTACATGGCCAACTTCGACCCGATGCCGGGCCGCGCGCTGTCGGTGCAGCCGGGCAAGCGGGTGTTCACCTCCATGGCGCCCACCATGGTGCTGCGGGATGGTCGGGTCGCCTACGCGCTGGGGCTACCCGGGGGCTTGCGCATCTTCGGCTCGGCGTTGCAGGCGGTGGTGAACCTGCTGGACCATGGCATGACGCTGCAGCAGGCGGTGGAAGCGCCGCGGGTATGGACCGATGGCGGCCCGCTGGAGATCGAGCCCGCCATCCCGGATGCCACCGCCGCCGAGCTGGCCCGGCGCGGTCACGCGGTAAAGCGGGTGCCGCGCATCGCCGGCGGCATGAACGCCATCGCCTTTGCAGAGGATGGCGGCATGACGGGAGCCGCGTGCTGGCGGGCGGACGGCACGCCGGCGGCGCTGGCCGGCGGCCTGGCGCGACCCGGCGTGCGGTTCTCGGCATGAGTCCGGCCTTGAAGAATGGGCATATCGTGTTGCTGGATGCGGTGGGCGAGCGCACGGCCGCGCGAATGCGGGCATTGCTGCCCGCCGGGTTCATCCTGTCGCACGCAACCGAGGGCGGCGAGGCGCATCTGCAGGCGATCATCGCGGACGCCGACTACGCGATCTCCGGCCAAGTGGCGGTGTCCGGCGCGATGCTGCGGGCGGCCAAGCGACTGCGGCTGTTGCATAAATGGGGGGTGGGCACCGACAACCTGGACCTTGCGGCGGCGGCGGCGCTAAGCATCCCGGTGGCGCGCACCACCGGCAGCAATGCGGTCCCGGTGGCCGAGTTCACCATTGGCCTCATCATAGCCACCCTGCGCCACCTCGCCTGGGCGCATGCCGAACTGCGCGGCGGCGCGTGGCAGGGCGGGCGGCTGCCCGGCGATTCCTACCTGCTCTCGGGTAAGACGGTGGGGCTGGTCGGCTTCGGCGCGATCGGCCAGGCGACGGCACGGCTGCTGCGCGGCTTCGGCTGCCCTATGCTTTACGCCGCGCCGCACCGGAAGGAGGCTGCGGTCGAGGCAGAGTTGGGCGTCGCCTATGCCAGCCTGGACGACCTGCTGGCCGCATCGGACGTGGTGTGCCTGCACTGTCCGCTGACGGCGACCACCCGCAACCTGATCGACGCGGCGGCGCTGGCCCGCATGAAGCGGAATGCGGTGCTGGTCAACGTGGCGCGCGGCGGCGTGGTGGTGGAGGCGGACTTGGCGGCGGCGCTGCGGGATGGCACGATCCATGGCGCCGCCACGGACGTGTTCGCCCAGGAGCCGCCGCCGCCGGGCCACCCGCTGCTGCACCTGCCCAACTGCCTGGTGACGCCGCACATCGCGGCGGCGAGTGCGGATACGTTCGAGCCGACCATGCGGCAGATGTTCGGCAACATCGAACGGGTGTCCCGGGGCGAGCCGGTGCTGGCGCGGGACTTGGTGCCGCCCCCCTGAGAGCCCTGCTGCTACGGGGTTGCCAGGTCCCTCGCGGAGCCGCTACTGCCAAGAATTGCGCCCGCGACCTGCCGGCATTGGAACCGCCTTGGAACTGAAACCGCTTCTCGGCCTGCTCGGCGTCCTGCTGGCCGCGCTCACGGTCGAGTTCAACGACGGCGTGGTCGGCGCGGCGCTGATCGACGTGCGCGGCGGCCTGGGCATCAGCAACGACCCGGGCACCTGGCTCACCAGCCTGTTCTCCACGGGGCAGGTGGTCGGCATGTCGATTTGCACGTTCTGGGCCGTCACGGTGTCGATCCGGCGATGGGCGCTGTTCGCCATCGCGCTGAGCGGCGCGGCCACGCTCTGCATCCCGCTCACGTCCAACCTCACGCTGCTATACGGGTTGCGCTTCATCGAGGGCCTCGCCGCCGGCTTCACCATCCCGCTGCTGCTGACGGTGGCGCTGCAGGTGCTGCCGCCGCCGATCAAGCTGTACGGGCTGGCCGCGTATGCGCTCACCGCGACGTTCGGGCCGAACATTTCGACGGCGCTGGCGGCCGTGTGGACCGACATCGTAGGTTGGCAGTTCGCGTTCCTGGAGGATTTGCCGTTCTGCACGCTGGCTGGCCTGCTGGTGTGGACCGGCGTGAAGCAGCAGCCGCCGCAGTATGAGCGCGCCCGCAAGTTCGACTGGCGGGGGACGCTGCTGGTGATCGCCGGGTTCGGCGCGCTGACCACCATGCTCGAACAGGGCAACCGCCTGGACTGGTTCAACTCGCCGGTCATCTGCGTACTGGCTTTGGTGAGCGCCGTGGCGCTGCCGCTGCTGGTGCTCAATGAGCTCATGGTGGAGCTGCCGCTGTACAAGTTCTCGCTGCTGAAGCAGCGGAACCTTACCTTCGGGCTGGTGACCTTGTTCACCTTCCTGATCCTCAGCCTGTCGGCCTCGACCCTCCCGATCGACTACCTGACGCAGGTGGCCGGCTATCGCCCGCTGCAATCCTACCTGGTCACGCTGCTGATCGCGGCGCCGCAGCTCGTTCTGCTGCCGCTGGTGGCGGCGCTGCTGAACTTCGAGAGCGTGGACGCCAGGTGGGTGATCTTCGCCGGGATCGCCTGCGTCATCACCGCCTGCATCGGCAACTCGTTCCTCACCTCCGTCTGGGAAGGCAACACCTTCTTCCTGTGGCAGGGTTTCCAGGCGCTGGGCGGGCCGCTGATCGTGCTGCCGCTGCTGATGATCTCTGTGAACACCATCACCGACCCGGCGGACGGGCCGTTCGCCTCCACCCTGGTCAACACCATGCGTGCCGTGGCGGAGCCGGTCGGCGTCTGGGTGCTGCAGCTGATCATGCGCTGGCGCGGCGCGCTGCACTACAACCGCATCGTCGACCAGTCCGGGCAGGGGGCTTTCAGCGCGTTGCAGCAGCACAGCCCGGCCAGCGTGAGCGCGTTCCAGGGCACGGTGCGGGCGCAGGCCGCCGTGCTGACGTTCAGCGACGCCTTCCTGGTCATCGCCTGCGTGGCCGTGGCGCTGATGGCCGTGCTGCTGGTGCTGCCGGTCCGCACCTACCCGCCTCGCATCATCGCCCAGCAGCACTAGGACCCGGCCATGGACGAGGAAGACAAGGGCCACGACGCAAAGGACAAGCCGGGGGGCAAGGACAAGCAGCAGGACGGCAAGGACAAGCCTAAGAACGACAAGCCCAAGGACAGGGAGGAGCCACCCAGGCGCAAGCCGGTGTGGCCGTGGCTGCTGGGCGGCGTCGTCGTGCTTGGCTTCATCGTCGCCGTGCTGGTGATCATCTTCGCGCCGGGTCCGGACGTGTGGACGGACGACGCCTACGTCACCGCGCACTACGCGACGGTGGCGCCGCGGGTGTCCGGGCAGATTGCCTCCGTGGAGGTGGACGACAACCAGACCGTGGCCGCCGGCGAGCTGCTGGCGACGATCGACGACCGGGACTTCCGCGCGTCGCTGGCCACGGCGGAGGCGATGCTGGAGCGGGACCGCGCGCAGCTGGCCGACACCAGCGCCTCCATCGCGCGCCAGCCGGCCGTGGTGGACCAGTCGCAGACGCAGACCCCGTCAGCCGCCGCGCAGCTGATCCTGGCCCAGGCCAACCAGAAGCGCTACCACGACCTGGCCGCCACCGGCGCGGGCACGGTGCAGGAGCGCCAGCAGGCGGACGCGCAGCTGCAGCAGGCGCAATCGAGCGTGGGCCAGGCCAAGGCGTCCACCGAGGCGGCCCGCCGGCAAATTCCTATCCTGGAGGCGCAGCGGGCGGCGGCGGCGGCCACGGTCAAAGCGGACGAAGCGCAGGTGGAGCAGGCGCGGCTCAATCTCAGCTACACCCGCATCCTCGCCCCGTTGGGCGGCATGGTGGGGGAGCGCACCGTGCAGGTGGGCAACTATGTGGCGCCGGGCGCCTCGCTAATGGTGCTTGCGCCGCTGGACCAAGTTTACATTGAGGCCAACTACCGTGAGGTGGCGCTGCGCCACGTGCTGCCGGGCCAGCATGTTCGTATCCACGTCGATGCCTATGATTTGTTCCTGGACGGCGTGGTAAACAGCGTGCCGCCGGCCTCGGGCGCGGCGTTCGGGGCGGTGCAGCCCAACAACGCCACAGGTAACTTCACCAAGATCGTGCAGCGGCTGCCGGTGAAAATCCTGGTGTCGCCGGGCCAGAACGAGGCCAAGCTGCTGCGCCTCGGCTTCTCGGTCGAGACGACCATCCACACGGGCCTGGCGGACGTGCGGGGCGAGCAGGGCGCAACCGGCGCCCGGCCGACGGCCCCCCAGCCTTGAAGCGGGCGCTGATCTGGGCGGCATGGGCCGTGCTGGCGGGCTGCACGGTGGGGCCGGACTTCCATCCGCCCACGGCCAGTGTGCCGCGGGATTGGGGGCCGCAACGCGCTGACGTGCCGAGCCGCACGGACACGGCGGAGGCGGACCCGCAATGGTGGAACAGCTTCGGCGATCCTGAGCTGTCCTCCCTGGTGGGGCGGGTGGCGGTGCAGAACCTGGACCTGCAAACGGCGGCCGAGCGCATCCTGCAAGGCCGGTCGCAGCGCGAGGTGGTGGCCTCGCAAGGGCTGCCGCAGCTCAGCGAGCAATCCTCTTACCAGCACACCCGGCTCAGCCCGGTCGGCAACCCGGTGGCGCTCGTCGTGCCCAGGCCCGGCGCGCCGCTGGAGTTCGACGTGTACCAGAACGGCGTCAGCTCCTCCTGGGAGCTGGACCTGTTCGGCCGGGTGCGCCGCGGGGTGGAGGCGGCCAACGCCGACACCCAGGCCGCCATCGAGGACCGGCGCGGCGTCGCCCTCTCCGCCATCGCCGAGCTGGCGCAGGACTACCTGCAACTACGCGGCGCGCAGGCGGAGCGGGCCATCGCGGAACGCAACCTGGCGGTGGCGGAGCAGGACACGGAACTGGTGCAGCGGCGTTTTGTGGATGGCGTCGCCACCACGCTCGACCTGGCGCAGGCTCGCGCGCAGCAATCCACCATTGCCGCCACTGTGCCGCCGCTGCGCGCGCAGGAGGCGGCACTGATCAACGCCATCGGGCTGCTGTTGGGCGAGCAGCCGCGCGCGCTGGAAGCCGAGCTGCGCCCGCCGGCGGCGCAGCCCGCTGTGCCGCCGGTGGTGCCGATCGGGCTGCCCGCAACGCTGGTGCGCCGCCGCCCGGACGTGCGACAGGCGGAGGCGCGGCTGCACTCGGCCACGGCGCAGACCGGGGTCGCGGTTGCGGAGTTCTATCCGGACGTGACGCTAATGGGCAGCTTCCAGCAGCAGGGGCTGCGCTTCCGGGACGCGTTCGGCCTTTACGCGCGTCAGTTCCAGGTGGGGCCGTCCGTATCCATCCCGCTGTTCGAGGGCGGGCGGCTGCGCGGCACGCTGCGGATGCGCCAGTCGCAGCAGCGCGAGGCGGCAATCAGCTTCCAACGAACGCTCCTGGGGGCCTGGCGAGAGGTGGACGATGCGCTGACGGCCTATGCGGAGGCGCAGCACCGCCGGGTGCAGGTGGCGGACGCGGCAGCGCAGAACGCGGTGGCGTTGCAGGCGGCACGGCAGCGCTACACGGCGGGAGTGATCGACTTTCTCAACGTCAACTCGACGCAGGCGCAGCTGCTGCAAAGCCAGAACGACTTGGCAAGTAGCAATACCCAGATCGCGACGGACCTGGTTGTGCTCTACCGCGCGCTGGGCGGCGGCTGGAACATCGCGGATGCGACGGGGCCGTCCAAGCCGTAAGGCCGGCTGTTTGGCAACTTTCACCTGGCGCATTCGCTGGATGGCAGCCCGGCTGGGAAGCCAGGGTCGTCCTGAGCCGCCCTGGCAAGGGTGAAATTGGGCAGAAAGCGCCAATTCTTCTCAGCAAGCCTAGGTTGTAGTGACGATTTCACTGGAGCAGGATTGCGACGGCGGCGAGTTGG
>CAXTTH010000126.1:0-6450 GCA_964247035.1 uncultured Acetobacteraceae bacterium | reverse complement strand
CGGCGGCGCGCTGGCCATCGGCCACCCGCTCGGCGCCACCGGCGCGCGCATCGTCGGCAAGGCCGCCAGCCTGTTGCAGCGCACCGGCGGCAAGTACGCCCTGGCGACCCAGTGCATCGGCGGCGGCCAGGGCATCGCCACCGTGCTGGAGCGCGTCTAGTGCAGATCCGCAAGGTCGGCGTCATCGGCGCCGGGGTGATGGGCGCCGGCATCGCCGCCCAGGTCGCCAACGCCGGCGTGCCCGTGGTGCTGCTGGACATCGTGCCCGCCGGCGCCAACGACCGCAGCCAGGTCGCCAGCGGCGCGGTGGCCAAGATGCTCAAGACCGAGCCAGCCCCGTTCATGAGCGCCCGCGCCGCCAAGCTGGTCGAGACCGGCAACATCGAGGACGACCTCGGCCGCCTTGCCGAGTGCGACTGGATCATCGAGGTGATCGTCGAGCGCCCGGACATCAAGCAGGCGCTGTACCACAAGCTGGAAGCCGTGCGCCGCCCCGGCTCCGCCGTGTCCTCCAACACCTCCACCATCCCGCTCAGCGTATTGACGGAGGGCATGGGCGAGGCGTTCCGCCGCGACTTCCTCATCACCCATTTCTTTAACCCGCCGCGCTACATGCGCCTGCTCGAAGTCGTCCCCGGCCCCCACACCGACCCGGCGACCCTGCAAGCAGTCTCCAACTTCGCCGACGTGTCGCTGGGCAAGACCGTCGTCACCTGCAACGACGCCCCCGGCTTCATCGCCAACCGCGTCGGCAATTACTGGCTGCAAGTTGCCGTGGTCGAGGCGTTCGACAACGGCGTCACCGTCGAGGAGGCGGACGCCGTCATCGGCAAGCCCTTCGGCATCCCCAGCACTGGCGTGTTCGGCCTGATCGACCTCGTGGGCCTGGACCTGATGCCGCACATCAACGCCAGCCTCGGCCGCACCCTGGCGCCGGACGACGCGTTCCACGTCTACAACCGCGACCTGCCGCTGCTCGGCCGCATGATCGAGCAGGGCATGATCGGCCGCAAAGGCAAGGGCGGCTTCTACCTGTTCGACCGCAAGACCCGCAAGAAACAGGCGATCGACCTGGCCACCGGCGACTACCGCCCCGAGCGCAAGCCCGACCTGCCGGAGCTGGCCGAGCGCAGCCTCGCCAAGATCATGGACGCTCCCACCAAGGCCGGCCGCTACGCCTGGGCGGTGATGGGCCAGACCCTCGCCTACGCCGCCAGCGTGGTGCCGGAAGCCGTGGGCAACCTGGCCGACATCGATGCCGCCATGCGCCTGGGCTACGCCTGGCGCTGGGGCCCGTTCGAGCTGATCGACAAGCTCGGCACGGCGTGGTTCGCCGACAGGCTGCGCGCCGAGGGCAAGGCCGTGCCTAAGCTGGTCGAGGTCGCCGCCGGCCGCCCGTTCTACCGCGTGCAGGACGGTTGTAGGCAGTTCCTCACCCTGGACGGCGACTACCAGGACGTGCCGCGCGCCCCCGGCGTGCTGCTGCTGGAGGACATCAAGCTCCGCTCCGAGCCGGTGCTGAAGAACGCCTCCGCCGCCGTGTGGGACATCGGCGACGGCGTGCTGTGCTTCGAGTTCACCTCCAAGTCCAACGCCCTGGACGACGCCATCATGGCCCTGCTCGGCAAGGCGGCGGCGCTGGTCAAGGAGCGCTTCAAGGCGCTGGTGATCTACAACGAGGGCGTCAACTTCTCCGTCGGCGCCAACCTCGGCACGGCGCTGTTCGCCGCCAACATCGCCGCCTGGGGCGAGATCGAGCGCTCCGTCGCCGGCGGCCAGCAGGCCTACAAGGCGCTGAAATACGCAGCCTTCCCCGTCGTCTCGGCGCCCGCCGGCATGGCGCTGGGCGGCGGCTGCGAGATCCTGCTGCACTCCAGCGCCGTGCAGGCCCATGCCGAGAGCTACATCGGCCTGGTGGAATGCGGCGTGGGCCTGCTGCCGGGCTGGGGCGGCTGCAAGGAGATGCTCGGCCGCTGGGCCACGGAAGGCAAGCTGCCCGGCGGCCCGATGCCCGCGCCCGCCAAGGTGTTCGAGCTGGTCAGCACCGCCACCACCTCCAAATCCGCTGCCCAGGCCCGCGACCACCTGTTCCTGCGCCCCGGCGACGGCATCACCATGAACCGCGACCGGCTGCTGGCCGACGCCAAGGCGAAGGCGCTGTCCTTGGTGGACGGCTACCAGCCGCCGCAGCCGCGCGCGGTGCAGTTGCCGGGTCCGTCCGGCGCGCTGGCGATGCGGCTGGCGGCCGAGGGCTTCCACAAGCGCGGCATCGCCACAGATCATGACCTCGTGGTCTCCACCGTGCTGGCCGGCGTGCTGGCCGGCGGAGAGACCGACCTGATGGACACGGTCTCGGAGGACCGCCTGCTGGAGCTGGAGCGCGCCGGGCTGCTCAAGCTGATGAAGACGTCCGCGACGCTGGCCCGGGTGGAGCACACGCTCGCCACCGGCAAGCCGCTGCGCAACTAGAGGTTTGATCGCCTGCCGCGCTAGGGCAATCCTGCCCTGTAAACCAGAGAAGCGCCTATGTCCTTGATGCTTGGCAAGCTGCACGATGCTCTCCTGGCCGGCGGCACCCCCCCGGACAAGGCGCAAGCCGCTTCGGAGGAGGTGGCAGCCTACGAAAGCCGTATAGCCACCATGGAGGCCCGCCTGGCCCTGCTCACCTGGATGGTCGGCGCGAACATCGCCCTGACCTCGGCCGTCCTGTTCAAAGTGATGCACTGATCCAATCTCGACCTCGCCCGCATATCGGTTTTTAGGAGCCATCAGAATGCAGACCTACAAAGCTCCCGTCCGCGACATGCGCTTCGTCATCCACGAGCTGCACGACAGCGCCAAGCTGACCGCCATGCGCGGCCTCGAGGAGGTCACCCCCGACCTCATCGACACCATCCTGGAAGAGGCCGGCAAGTTCGCCGAATCCGTGCTGCTGCCGATCAACGCCAGCGGCGACGAGGAAGGCTGCACCTACGAGAACGGCGTCGTCCGCACCCCCAAGGGCATGAGGCAGGCCTACGACGCCTTCCGCGCCGGCGGCTGGACCGCCATCGCCGCGGCGCCCGAGTTCGGCGGCCAGGGCCTGCCCGAAGTGGTCAACAAGCAGGTCGAGGAGATGATCTCCGCCTGCAACACCGCCTTCGGCCTCTACCCCGGCCTCACCCACGGCGCATACCAGGCCATCCTGGACCACGGCACGGACGAGCTGAAGCAGCGCTACCTGCCCAAGATGGTCGACGGCACGTGGTCCGGCACCATGTGCCTGACGGAGGCGCATTGCGGCACCGACCTCGGCATGCTGCGCACCAAGGCGGTCCCGCAGGCAGACGGCAGCTGCAAGCTCACCGGCTCCAAGATCTTCATCACCGCCGGCGAGCATGACCTGACGGAGAACATCATCCACCTCGTGCTGGCCCGCCTGCCGGACGCCCCGGCCGGGGTCAAGGGCATCAGCCTGTTCCTGGTGCCCAAGTTCATCCCCGACGATGCAGGAGGCCCGGGCGCGCGCAACGGCGTCGTGTGCACCTCCATCGAGCACAAGATGGGCATCAAGGCCTCCGCCACCTGCCAGATGAGCTTCGACGAGGCCACCGGCTGGCTGGTCGGCGAGCCGCACCGCGGCCTGAAGGCCATGTTCACCATGATGAACAGCGAGCGCCTTTCCGTCGGCGTGCAGGGCCTGGGCGCCGCCGAAGCCGCCTACCAGGGCGCCGTGTTCTACGCCAAGGACCGCATCCAGGGCCGCTCGCTCTCCGGCGTCAAGGACAAGGCCAAGGCGGCCGACCCCATCCTGGTCCACCCCGACGTGCGCCGCATGCTGATGACCATCCGCGCCTACACCGAAGGCTGCCGCGCCCTCGGCGGCTGGGTGGCCGAGGCGCTGGACACCGTGGCCCGCTCCGACGACCCGGCGGCCAAGCAGGAGGCCGAGGACTTCACCGCGCTGATGACGCCGATCGTCAAGGCGCTGTTCACCGATCTCGGCTTCGAGATGGCCAGCGTCGGCGTGCAGGTCTACGGCGGCCACGGCTACGTCCGCGACCACGGCATGGAGCAGTACGTGCGCGATGCCCGCATCGCCATGATCTACGAGGGCACCAACGGCGTGCAGGCGCTCGACCTGGTCGGCCGCAAGCTGCCCGCCAACATGGGCCGCTCGCTGCGGCGCTTCTTCCACCCCGTCAGCGAGTACATCGCCGCCCACCGCGACGACCCGGCGACCGGCGCCATGGCCAAGGCGCTGGAGCGCGCGTTCGGCGCGTTGCAGTTGGCCACCGCCCACGTCGCCACCCAGGGCCTGAAGGACCCGGAGGAAGCCGCCGCCGCCGCCGCCGACTACCTGCGCCTGTTCGGCCTGGTGGCGATGGGCTTCATGTGGGTCCGCTCGGCCGAGATCGCCCACCGCAAGCTGCCCACCGCCAACGGCGACGCCCGGTTCTACCAGGCCAAGCTGCACACGGCGCAGTTCTACATGGACCGCCTGCTGCCGCAGGCCGGGTCGCTCTACCTGGCGATCAAGTCCGGCAAGGGCGCCATGATGGCGATGGACGAAGCCATGTTCTGACCGGGCCGCCGGCCGGGATCACGCGCGGGGTCCCGGCGGCAACAGGCGCGGACGCACGATGACGGACTTCAGGTGCGGCTCCAGCAGCGCCTGCGTCGCGTCTTCCCAGCCATGGGTGCTCATCACCCGCTCCGGGGATGCGGCACAAGGTCAGCGCGTCGCCGGACGGCTTGCCCGCTGTCCATGCCTGGTCAGGGTCCGCCTGGCGCAGGATCACGCTGATCAGCTCCAGCTCGGAGCCGATCACGTCGTGCGCCACGGCGGTGATGAAGCTTGCCACGCGCTGCCGCGTTGCAGCGTCGAGCGGACTGGCGAATTCGCAAACCATGATTGGCATTCCCGGTCCCCTTGCAGCGCTGCGGCGTCATGAGGCGGCACGATGCGCCGGTTCCGCCAGGCCGGCGTTCGCCGCCGCGCCACGCCGTTCGCGCGGCGGACATCGTGACACTGGGCTCGCGCGCCCTGCGCCCTTGCCCGCCTGCCAGGCGACGATGGCGGCAAGGGTTGCAGGGGAGGGGGCAGGTGCCACGCATGGATGACCGGCTATCGGCCGCTGCACCGCGTCGCAGAAACACCGCTGCCGCAAGGGCTATTCGAGACGATCGACGTACTCAAGATAAGCGCTGCGATGGGCTGCGTCGAGAACGCGCTGCGCTCGCAGGGCCATCCCATTGCGACAGTGGAACGCGCCCGCGCCGTCCTGATCGCCTATGACTTGCTGCAGCGCCACCCGGACGGTGAAACCGCCATCAAAGCGACTGAGGGCGCGAAATCCCCGGCATCTGGCAAATGACCATGCCTGTAAAGTGAGAGACGCCGCTTGGTTAAGCGGGCCGTAACCCAGAACAGGCACGACCATGATGTATTCGATGCGGAGAAGTGACGGCGTAAGGAACAGCGCCAAGATCGACGTGATGCAGACCATCCTGAACCGCCCGGTCCCGGCTGGCTGCAGCCTGGAGACCTCCACCATCGTCACCGCCAACGGCGGCACCATCGTGATCAACGTCTACGGCCCCCTGGACGCCGCCAAACGGCCGCCGGACCCCGAGATCATCACCGTTCCCACGGAAATGAGCCATGATTGACCGCACGGCAGCCTGCCTCCTGGCCGCCCTGGCCAGCGTCTCCGCCGCTGCCGCCCAGCCCGCTCCCATCCTCGATGGTGTGCTGCCCGAAGACCGCGCCATGACGCGCCGCGCCTACGCCGCCTTCACCGAGCAATGCCCGGCCCTGGGCAGGCTTACCCCGTGGATCGAGAGCATCACTCTGAGCGACGAGGCTTTCGTGCTCAACGAGGACGCAGAAGCAAGAGAATGGACAATAGCCGTCAGCGTCGAAGTCAAATTGCGCGACGAGGTTATCTATTCCGGTACTGGATTGGCGAACGATTACCTGTACCTGCTAGGTGCTGGAAAAGAGCCAGGCATTGCTTCAATGGGCCCTGGAGCGAGCTTCTGCCAGGCAGAAAACGGCTCTGATTTCGTCTCCGTGCCTGCAATGAAGTTCCTGACCAGCTGGCCGTCACTAGCAAACGAACAGCCTCCCAAGCGCCGGCTAAGCCACCGCTAAGAGCCCCTTAGCGCCCCACCATCGCGCCCAGCGCATTTCCCATTTCAAGCGACTGCCCAACCCACCCAGCACACAATTCCCAACTCCAAACAGCACCCTGCCGATGGCAGGCGTTGCGGACTTTCCGATCGTCAGATCAACGGTTTATCCCGCGAAATCCCGCAACGTCCCCGATGATCCCAGTTTCCTAATGCAAGTGATCCTTTACAGCCACTCGCGCCGCGGTGTCCGGCGTCATGCACGAGATCGACGCGCCGCTCGTCGCTCGGGCGGACATCAGCAGCCGCCACGTCAGCGTGGAACGGCTGCTGATG
>CAXTTH010000125.1:0-6458 GCA_964247035.1 uncultured Acetobacteraceae bacterium | reverse complement strand
GTTCATCTATTTCCAGTTCTGACGCATGGCGGCGCTGGCTCGCCTGGTTCGTCGGCGGCGCGCTCGGGCTGCTGGCGTTCGTTTCCCTGTTCGTGACGGTCGTGGACCCCTGGGGGATGCTGCCGCTGTCGCCGCCGCTGCCGCGGGCGCCGATCTCGACCAACGCGCGCTTCTCGCTGCCGGCGCTGGCCAGCTCGCCCGCGTTCGACTCCGCGGTGATAGGCTCCTCCTCATCCCGCCTGCTGCGCCCGGCCGTGCTGGACAGGCTGTTCGGCGGCCACTTCGCCAACCTGGCGATGAACGCCGCCACCGCCTGGGAGCAACGGCAGATGCTGGGGCTGTTCACCCGCACGCACCCGGCGGCGCGCACCGTCGTCATCGGGCTGGACAGCGTATGGTGCAGCCAGACGCCGCAGCAGGACAGCGGGCGGCCGTTCCCGGCCTGGATGTACGCCGGGTCGCCCTGGCGCGGCTACGGCCAGGTGATGAACCTGTACGCGGTGCAGGAGGCCGGCAGCCAGCTCTGGGTCATGCTGGGGCTCAAGCCGCGCCGCTACGGGATGGACGGCTACACCCGCTTCGTCCCACCCGAATCCGAGTACGACCCGGCCCGCGTGGCCGCCGCCTTCGCGCGCTGGACCAAGCCGGCGGACTACCCCGACGTGGGGGCGGCGCACATCCTGCCGGCCTTGCCAATGCTGGCCGACGGGCTGCGGGCGCTGCCGGAGGGGGCACAGAAAATCCTGTTCTTCACCCCCAGCCACGTCAGCCTGCAAGGCGGCCCCGGCAGCGACTACGCCGCCAGCCTGCGCGACTGCAAGGCGCAGGTGGCTGCCATCGCGGCCGGCGTGCCGGGCACGGTGGTGGCGGACTTCCTGATCCCGAGCCCGATCACCTCGGAGGTGTCCAGCTACTGGGACCCGGTGCACTACCGGGTGCCGGTGGCGGACCGGATCATGGCTGACCTGGCTACCGCCGCGGCGGGACGGGACACGCCCGACGATCGCGTTCTCTCGTCAGCTAGGCCGCCAGTTGCGCCCCCGTGAGTGCACGGCGGCGCAGCATGGCCTCGAACGCGGCGAACAGGCGATGCATGGTCGCGGGCTTGTAGGGGAACAGGTCGGGCGGGTCCATCAGGTGAACGATCGCTTCCGCATCCGCCTCGAACACCAGCAAACGCCCGTCCTGGGTCTCTGCGCAGTCGAGCATGTAATAGTCCAGGCCTATCTTGTCGTTCAACGCTGCCAGGGCGGCCTGGCGCCTGGCGGCGAACCCGGCGCTGAACCCGGCCATGGCGCGTGCCTCGTCATCGCGGCGGTCCGCATGGGTGGACATGCCGGCGTTGAGGTAATGCACCATCCAGTGCTCGGACACGCCCATGTGGCAGAGGAACGGCGCGCCATCCACCATGGCAACGCGGTACTTGCGGAACAACCCATCCGCGCTGCGGTAGTCCACGAACGCCGTCACGTAGAACTCGTCGGCATCGCTCGCCTCAAGGTAGGCCGGGAGATCTTGCGGGCCGTCCAGCTTCGCCAGGTTGACGCCGGCATGGGAACCGACCGGGCGCACCAGCACCTGGCTGGTGACCGCTTGCAACGCGAGAGCATCCCGCGCCACCCGGGCGCAGCTTGGGCTGAGGACCCCCGGGACACCGGCAAGCATGGCGGCGAGGCTGTCCCGTTGCAGGGCCTCCACGCGCAACGGATGATTCAGCACCGGCCGGGGCCAGTGGCGGAACAGGGCTTGCCGCTGCTCCAGGGTGGCTGCATCCCCGCCGCCCACATAAAGCACGTCATGGTCCGGCACGGCCGCCGGCAGCGCCGCGCCCGGCCGGAGATAGAGCAGGTCGAGCTGGACGTTCAGGTGGCGGGTGATGAAGTCGAGCGGCGCGTTGGCCATCAAGTCGCCTGGGCGCATGAGCGCCAGCAGCCGCAGCGGCGCCGGGCCGTGCGCCGCGGCCTGGCGCGCGAGCCGGAACAGCTGGCACCGGCCCAACGCCTCGGCCTGGATGGCTAGGCCCTGGTCCTGGCGGAAAGTCAGTTGGCAGGCGGTGGAGATGTCGAGCGCCAGCGCCGCGTTCTCGCCGGCCGTCCGCACGGAACGGTCGATGTGGGCGAACAGCGCATCCGCCGAAGCGCCGGCATAGGCGCGGTGGGCCAGCTCCGCCGTGCCGTGCACGAGGGGTGGGACGAGGCTGGGCTGCAATTCTATCGCGGGGTCGGTCACGGTGCGTCGAACCTTTTTGGTTGAGCCGGAGATGGTGAAACGGCTAGACGACCAGTCCTCTTGCGGACGCCGCCAGCGAATCAAGGCTGGTCGCGCTCGAACTGCTGCTGCTCGCCGCGGCGCCGGCGGCCAGCAGATACTGGATGGTCAGCGTCTCAACGAATTTCGGGTTCTGCAGCTTGGAGACGTCGAGCTTGGAGGAGATCGCCTGCTCTTGCGCGCCGAGGTCCTGGAAGGCGATCTCCTGCGGGATGCCCAACGCCGTGGTGATGACCTTGCGCGCGGTGCCATCGCCCAGGATCTGCAGGGCGCTCGTGAAGGTGGAGGCTGACTTGCGGAACGACAGCGCTTCGGACAGCCCCGGCGTGGTCGCGTCGAGCGAGTTGCGCCAGGTGACTTCGGCGTAGCCGTTGGCGAGGGTGTCCAGCACGCCGGGCTTTTGCAGCACGGCCAGGCCCTTGTTGGCGAAGTCGTAGAGGGAGGCGGTGGCCTTCCAGGCCGAGTCTGGCAGCGTGTTGGCCAGGGCGGTGCTCTGCTTGGTGTCGGAGAGCAGGGCCTTCTGCGCCAGGGCCGGGTATTGCTCCTGGCCGCTCAGCCCGTTGGCGGTGAGCAGCACTTTCAGCACCGTCGGGTTCTTGAGCAGCTGCGCCGGGCTGGTGGCGGAGGCCACGGCGGCGCGGAACGCTGCCACGTCCCGCGCGACCGCGGGCTGCTTCGCCGTTTGCGCGATGTCCTTGGCGCTGTCGGCGACCGCGGTGTTCAGCGCGGTCACCGGGTTCTCGTTGCTGGCCGTCCCGCTGCCATAGATCGCCGACAGCAGGCCAGACGTGGCGCCCCCGGATGCCGAGCTGTTGAACAGCGAAAGGGCAAGATTGCCGAGGCTGCTGATAGAGCCGCTCATCACTGGTGCCCTGATGCGTTATGAAGGTCCAGCATGTGTCAGGGCACCAGCTTGTGTTGGTGGGCCGATTCAGCCAACGCGCTGAACCGCGCGTTGGCTTCGAGCCACTAAGGCGCGGACAGGCCGGCGGCGATGTTCTCGTTCACCGCGATGAGGAAATCGAGGTCTGGCGAGGCGGCTTCCATCTCGCGCTGCACGGAGCGGCCGACCGAGACGAGGGACGCGCGCACCGGCGCCGGCAGGCGGTTCTCCGGGTCGTGCATCAGGTCCATCACCGTGCGCCACAGCTGGCGGTTGTCCGCCACGGCGCGCACGCGCTCCAGCGACCCGGCGTTCAGCGCGGTGCGCAGGACGCCGTTGGTGCGGTGGAACACGTCGGCTTCCTGCAACCGGGCGCTGCGATACCCGGACGAGGATTGATAGGCGCGTGCGGCGTCTCGCATCGAAGGCATAGGTTTTTCCTTATTCAGCAGCTTGCAGGACAGGCGCCGGCCGGCCGAGCACGCTGTCCTCGTGACGGATGATGCGCCGGGCGAGCTTGAGGGCGGCGTAGCAGTCATCGGCTTCCGCCAAGGCCAGCGCGCGGTCCAGGATCTCGCATGCCAGGTTGGAGGACGTCACCTCCTTGAAGGTTGCGATCAGCTCGCGCGCGGAGGCGAGGCCGCCGGGGCGCTCGTCCTCGGAGCCGATATAGGCGGACTGCAGGGCGAAATATATGCGGCGCGCCGGGCTGTCAGCCTGGGCCGGCTCCATGATCTGCTTGCCGAACAGGAAGCGGGCGTGGGCGGTCAGCTCGATGCGCGCCTTGGTGCGGAAGCGGATCGGCGCGCCGTTGACGATCATCACCTCGTTCGGACGCAGTTCGAGCACTAGGTTGGACATGGCGCATCCTACGGGGGCGAAGCGGCATCCGGGGATGGCAGCGCCACCCCCGGACCTGAGCTTACTTGAACAGGCTGAGCAGGGCCTGCGGCGCCTGGTTCGCGATGGACAGGGCCTGCGTGCCCAGCTGCTGCTTGATCTGCAACGACTGCAGCACTGCCGATTCCTGGCTGAGGTTCGCGTCAACCAGCGCGCCCAGCCCGGTGTTGAGGCTGTCGATCTTGTTGCTGTTGAACGTCTGCTGGGCACTCAGGTAGTTGGAGTCGATGCCCACCTGGTTCAGCTGGTTCGCATTCGTCGTCTGCAACGCGTCATAGGCGCTTGGCGTGCCACCCGCGCCAGGCTGGAGCGAGGTCAGGGCCGTCGCCGCGCTAGCGGTGCCGGTGAACGAGTCCACGCCCGCTGCGCTGCGCGAGAAGGTTTCGCCGACCAGGGCCGCGAGCGCCGCGGCCGTGCCGCTGTTGTCCTCGGCGCTGATGGTGGATACGGCGCCAGCCTCGTTGCTCAGGATGCTCTTTCCCGTGCCAGCGACCGCGCCGGAGGCGGAGCCGAGCAGCGACTGCCCACCCGTCCCGGAGTTGTCCACCGCATCCGCCACGGACTTCACGATGCCATTGAACTGGGCGATGTACTGCGCCTGCTGGGCTGCCGAGTTGGAACCGTCGGCGATGTTGGCCAGGACCGACTTCGCGGTGTTGAGCTGGCCCGAGATGCTCGTCAGCGCGGTGTTGGCAAGGCCCACCAGGCCCGACGCATGGCCCAGCTGCTGGTTCACGCTGGTGAGCGCACCCACGTCCGAACGGACCTGCTGCGCCACGGCGAATGCCGCGCCATCATCCGTCGCGTCGTTCACGCGGTAGCCGGTGGAGATTTGCTTCTGAGTCGAAGCCAAGGCGGCGCCGGTGGCGTTCAGCGACTGGAGGGCGACGTAGGCGGCAACGTTGGTGTTGATCGAGGTCGTCATGGTTTCTTACCTTGGTGGTCCTGGATTTAGAACGTAGCCCACGCTTTTCGTGGAACCTCTCCACCCTATCCAAGCCGGGTTAAGAGAGGGTTGAAGAGATCAGAGATATTTGACCAGCGACAGGCTGCTCACCTCTGAAATCAACTTGTAGCTGGCGCTCAGCTGCGTCTGCACCGCAGACAAGCTGGACAGCGTCTTGGCCAGGTCCACGTCCTGCACGGAAGACAACTGCGCGGTCAGCGCCGTGCTCGTGTCGGACGCCTGCGCCTGCCGGGCTTGCAGCGTCGCCTGGGTGTTGCCCAGCACGCCGCCCTCGGCGTTCAGCGCACCGATCGCGCCCGTCAGGCTCGCCCGCGTATCCTGCACCAGCGCCGTGAACCCGGCGGCGTTCACCTGGGTGCTGGACAGGTTGGCTAGCGTCGCCAGCCCGCGCAGGATGTCGCGCGTGTAGGACCCGGTGGTGGACGGGCCGCTCGACGCCACCAGCGTGTTCGCGTTCGCCAGCACGCCCACCTGCACGGCGGCGCCGCCGCTATCCGCGCCGCTGCCCAGCGTGAGCGTCGGCGCCTGGCCCGGCGGGCCGGAGAACGGCGTGGTGCCCGGCGCGTCGGAGGACGCAATCTTCAGGGTGCTCGCCGCCGTCGTGGGGCGCCCCCGGGGGGCCGCGCCCCCCCCCCCCCCCCCCCCCCCCGGGGGGTCGACCGCGGCGCCGATCTGCGTGTAGAACCCGGAAGCCAGGATCGCGTCCGGGTTGGGCACCGGCGGGTTAGCGCTGTCCGTGCCGCCGAAGACGTAGGTTCCGCCATCCGTGCTGTCGAGCAAGGAGGCCATCTGCTGCAAGGCGGAGCGCGCACCCGCCGCCACGCTGTCCACCTCCGAGGGCGAGATGCCGTTCAGGTTGGCCAACTGCGCGTTGAAGCTCGTGGCGATGCCGTTGATCTGCGTCAGCGCCGCCTGCGTCACGCCCAGCCGGCCGGTGACGGCGCCGATGGCGGATTGCTGCGCCGTGAGCTGCGCGATCTGCGGCTGCAAGCTCAGCGCCGCCTGCGCCGAAGCGCCCAGGCCGGCGTAGCTGTCGGACACGTGGCCGCTGCTCACCTGCTGCGTCAGCGTGTCCAGTTGCGTCTTCGCAGCCGTGCTGGCCGCGATGGCCGCCCCGAGCGCCCCGCCGGTGATGGCCGCGATCCCCGAGCCGCTCATGGCACCACCGCCAGCAAGGCGGTCCACAGCGTTTGCGCCACGGCGAGTACCTTGGCGTTCGCCCCATAGGCGTTTTGCAGCGCGACCATGTTGGACAGCTCCGTGTCGATCGAGACGCCGGTCTCGCCGGTCAGCTTGGTTTGCAGCGTGGCTTGCAGCGCCTGCCCGGTCGCCAGCGCGCCCTGCGCCCGCCCGGCTGCCTGCGCCTGGCTGCCGGCCAGGTTGACGGCAAAGCTCGCGAGCGTGGCGCCGGGGCGGTAGGGCAGGGAGATCGTGCCGCCC
>CAXTTH010000124.1:3709-6465 GCA_964247035.1 uncultured Acetobacteraceae bacterium | reverse complement strand
GTGCTGACGGGGGAGAGCAGCGCGGTCGCCACGGTGCGCGCCGGGGTGGAGCGCGTGTCGCCCACCGGCTCGCGCGTGCTGATCCACGGGCCGGCCGGCTCCGGCAAGGAGGTGGCGGCGCGCATGGTCCACAGCCGCTCCCGCCGGTCCGAGGGCCCGTTCGTGGCGCTGAACTGCGCGACGCTGGCGCCCGGCCGCTTCGAGGAGGAGCTGTTCGGCGTGGAGGCCGGCCTGGATCCATCGGCCGCGCCGCGCCGCGCCGGGGTGCTGGAGCGGGCGCATGGCGGCACGCTGCTGCTGGACGAGGTGAGCGACATGCCGCTGGAAACCCAGGGCAAGATCGTCCGCGCCCTGCAAGACCAGACGTTCGAGAGGCTGGGCGGCAATGCCAGGGTCAAGGTCGATGTCCGCGTGCTGGCGATCACCAACAAGGACCTGCAAGCCGAGATCACGGCGGGGCGGTTCCGCGAGGACCTGTATTACCGCCTGGCCGTGGTGCCGCTGCGGATGCCGAGCCTGAAGGAGCGGCGGGAGGACATCCCGGAGCTGGCGCGCCACTTCATGGCCCGCTCGGCCGAAACCTCCGGCATGGCCCCGCGCGACCTGTCCGCCGACACGCTGGCCGCGCTGCAAAGCTACGACTGGCCCGGCAACGTGCGCCAGTTGCGCAACCTCATGGACTGGCTGCTCATCATGGCGCCCGGCGGGGCAGGGGACGCGATCCGTGCCGACATGCTGCCCCCCGAGATCGGCCAGGGCGCCCCGGCGCTGCTGAACTTCGATCCGACGGCGGACATCATGGCGCTGCCGCTGCGCGAGGCGCGGGACTTGTTCGAGACGCAGTACTTGCAGGCGCAGCTGGTGCGGTTCGGCGGCAACATCAGCCGCACCGCCGGGTTCGTCGGCATGGAGCGGAGCGCGCTGCACCGCAAGCTGAAGCAGCTGGGGGTGAACTCGGACGACAGGGGAGGGTAGGGCTGTGCCGGACGGGCTTTACGAGCGCGACGCGCTGGCCTGGGCCGAGACGCAGGCCGACCTGCTCCGTCGGCTTGCGGCAGGTGAGCTTGTAAATCAGGCGATCGACTGGCCGAACGTCATCGAGGAAGTGCAGGACGTGGGGCTATCGGAACTGCGAGCTTGCAAGAGCCTGTTGCTGCAAGGCTTGGTCCACATCCTCAAGATGGCGGCATGGCCGAGCAGCCGCTCCACCGAGCATCGGGACGATGAGGCGGACGCTCTCCTTAGTGACGCTCGGGAGCAGTGCACTCCATCAATGCGGCAAAGGCTTATCGTCCCCGAGATATACGCGGAGGCGTTGCGGCGCGCACTGAGGAAGCGTGATGGGTCTGGTGCGCCATTGGCACTGCCGAGAACCTGTCCGTTCACGCTCGACGACCTTCTGAAAGGCGATGTGGCGGCCCTGGTCGCTAAGGCAGCCAACTGATTTTCGTCGCGTCGGCCAGGCCAGGCTCAACACCGTCTCAAGCCACGCCTTATCTGTGCATGTGCTGTTCTCGGTTCGGTTCCACCGAGACCTGAGCGGCCCGCAAGGGGGATCAAGGCGACCACCAGAATTATCTCAAAAGCCCACCGCGGCATCAGAGGCGCAGCACCCGCGCCGCCTCCACAGCGAAATAAGTCAGCACGCCCGCCGCACCCGCCCGCTTGAACGCCAGCAAGCTTTCCAGCATCGCCCGTTCGCCGTCGATCCAGCCGCGCTCCGCCGCACCCGCGATCATCGCGTACTCGCCGGACACCTGGTAGGCGAAGGTCGGCACGCCGAACCGCTCGTGCACCCGGCGCACGATGTCCAGGTACGGCATGCCAGGCTTCACCATCACCATGTCCGCGCCCTCCGCGAGGTCCTGCGCCACCTCGCGCATCGCCTCGTCGCCGTTCGCCGGGTCCATCTGGTAGGTCCGCTTGTCGCCCTTGAGCGCGCCGCCGGTGCCGACCGCGTCGCGGAACGGGCCGTAGAACGCGCTGGCGTACTTGGCGGCGTAGCTCATGATCCGCGTGTCGATCAGGCCCGCGCCGTCCAGCGCCGCGCGGATGGCGCCGATGCGGCCGTCCATCATGTCGGAGGGCGCGATCACGTCGATGCCGGCGTGCGCCTGGTTGACCGCCTGGACCACCAGCACCGCCACGCTGTTGTCGTTGTGGACGTAGCCGTCGCGGATCACGCCGTCATGGCCGTGGCTGGTGTAGCAGTCGAGCGCCACGTCCCCCACCAGGCCGAGCTGCGGGAAGGCGCGCTTCAGCAGACGGGCGGCGCGGCACATCAGGTTGTCCGGGTCGGTCGCCTCACTGCCCTCCGCGTCCTTGCGCTCGGGCGGCACGTTGGGGAACAGCGCCACCGCCGGGATGCCCAGCGCCGCCGCTTGCGCCACATGCCCTTCCAGCCGGTCCAGCGTCACGCGATGCACCCCGGGCATGGAGGCGACGGGCGTGGAGTGGTCCTCGCCTTCGATGAGGAAGATCGGCCAGATCAGGTCATCGACCGAAAGCTTGGTCTCAGCGACCAGGCGCCGGGTCCAGTCGTCGCGCCGGGTCCGGCGCAGGCGGGTGGTGGGATATTGGCCGATGCTCATGATGTCAGGCTACACCGCCCTCTCATGGCCGGGTAGCGCCGCCTGCTCCCGCACGGCGGCGGCCCGGCGGTGGCTGTAGGCCAGGTAGATCACCCCGCCCAGCGCGAACCAGGCCCCGAGCCGCAGCCAGGTCGCCAAGGGCAGGGAGGCCCGCAGCGTCAGGCC
>CAXTTH010000124.1:0-3699 GCA_964247035.1 uncultured Acetobacteraceae bacterium | reverse complement strand
CAGCGTCCGGCAGGCCAGGAGCCCCACCACCGGCGGGGCCGGGCTGCCGGGGGCGCGGAACGGCCGGGGGCGGTCCGGCTCGCGCCAGCGCAGCACCAGCACGCCGCCGCACACGATGGCGAAGGCCAGCAGCGTGCCCACGGAGGTCATCTTGCCCAGCGCCTCCACCGGCACGAAAGCGGCGAGGGCGCAGGTGCCCGCCATCATGCCGAGATGCCCGACCCAGGGCGTGCGCCGGGTCGGGTGCAGCCGGGCGAAGACGGCGGGCACCATGCCGTCCTGCGCCATGGCCAGCAGCACCCGGCTCTGCCCCAGCAGCCCGACCAGGATGACGGAGGTGAATCCCAGGATGATGCCCAGCTTCACCACGACCTGCAGCCAGGCGAACGGCGTCTGGTCGATCGCGGTGGCGACCGGCGCCGCGTCGCCGTGCATCTTGGCATAGTTGACCATCCCCGTCAGCACGAGCGCGAACGCCACGTAGAGCACGGTGCAGATGGCGAGCGAGCCGAGGATGCCGGTGGGCATGGTGCGCTGGGGATTGGTCGCCTCGCCCGCGGTGGTGCTGACGGCGTCGAAGCCGAGATAGGCGAAGAACACCACGCCGGCCCCGCGCAGCACGCCGGACCAGCCGAAGCTGCCGTAGCTGCCGGTGTTGGCGGGCAGGAACGGGCTGTAATTGGCTGCTTTCACATAGAACGCGCCGACCCCGATCACGGTCAGCACGATGGCCACCTTCACCACGACGATGACGGCGTTCACCTTGGCCGACTCGCTGACGCCGCCGATCAGCACCATGGACAGCGCCGCGATGATCCCCGCCGCCAGCAGGTTCGCCGTGCCGCCCGACGCCGGGGCGGCGGCCAGCCAGTGCGGCAGGTCCACCCCCCAGCCGTGCAGCAGCGAGGCCACGTAGCTGGACCAGGACACCGCCACCGTCGCGGCGCCCACCGCGTATTCCGGCAGCAGGTCCCAGCCGATGATCCACGCCACCAGCTCGCCCAAGGCAGCGTACGAATAGGCGTAGGCGGACCCGGCGGACGGGATCATGCCCGCCAGCTCGCTGTAGCACAGCCCGGTGAAAGCGCAGCCGAGGCCGGCGATGAGGAAGCTGATGACCACGGCCGGCCCGGCATAGTCGGCCGCCGCGATGCCGGTCAGCGAGAACAGCCCGGCGCCGATGATGGCGCCGATGCCCAGCATCACCAGACTCGGCGCGCCCAGGGTGCGGCGCAGGCCGGCTTCGTCGTCGCCGATCGGCTTGCGTGCCATCATGCCGCGCACCAGGTCCATGGCCGTCATCCCTCGCCGTCGGTTCCAAGCGGGCCAATAGCCATGGTATGCTGCTCCACGCCACTGCCGAACGAGCCTGCATCATGACCCAGCAAAGCGCCCCCACCCTTTCGCAGCGTTTCTTCTCCGCCCCCCTGGCCGAGACGGACCCGGCACTCGCCGCCGTGCTGGGGGCCGAGCTGGCGCGCCAGCAGGATGGCATCGAGCTGATCGCCAGCGAGAACATCGTCTCCCGCGCCGTGCTGGAGGCGCAGGGCTCGGTGCTGACCAACAAGTACGCGGAAGGCTACCCCGGCCGCCGCTACTACGGCGGCTGCGTGGAGGTGGACGTGGCCGAGCAGTTGGCCATCGACCGCGCCAAGCAACTGTTCGGCTGCGGCTACGCCAACGTGCAGCCGCACTCGGGCGCGCAGGCCAACCAGGCGGTGTTCCTGGCCACGCTGAAGCCCGGCGACGCCATCCTCGGCATGAGCCTGGCCGCCGGCGGCCACCTGACGCACGGGGCGGCCCCCAACCTGTCCGGCAAGTGGTTCCGCGCGATCCAATACGGCGTGCGGCAGGCGGACGGGCTGCTGGACTACGAGCAGTTGGAGCAGATCGCCCATGCCGAGCGCCCCCGCATGATCATCGCGGGCGGCTCGTCCTATCCGCGCATCATCGACTTCGCCCGCATCCGCGCCGTGGCGGACGCGGTCGGCGCGGTGTTCCTGGTGGACATGGCGCATTACGCCGGGCTGGTGGCGGCCGGCGTCTATCCCTCGCCCTTGCCGCATGCCCACGTGGTGACCACCACAACCCACAAGACCTTGCGCGGCCCGCGCGGCGGCATGATCCTGACCAACGATGAGGACTTGGCGAAGAAGCTCAACTCCGCCGTGTTCCCCGGCCTGCAAGGCGGTCCGCTGATGCACGTGATCGCGGGCAAGGCGGCGGCGTTCGGCGAGGCGCTGCGGCCGGAGTTCCGCACCTACCAGAAGGCAGTGGCGGAAAACGCCCGCGTGCTGGGCGAGACGCTGCTGGAACACGGCTGCGACATCGTGACCGGCGGCACCGACTGCCATCTGGTGCTGGTCGATCTGCGGCCGAAGCGCACCACAGGCAAGGCGGCCGAAGCCAGCCTGGAGCGCGCCGGCATGACCGCCAACAAGAACGCCATCCCGTTCGACCCGGCCAAGCCCGCCATCACCAGCGGCATCCGCCTCGGCAGCCCGGCCGCCACCACCCGCGGCTTCGGCGCGGCGGAGTTCCGCCAGGTGGGCGAGATGATCAACGAGGTGCTGGAAGGCCTGTCCCGCTCGGACGACGGCGGCAATGCGGCCGTGGAGCAGGCGGTGGCGGAGCGGGTGCGGGCGCTGTGCGCGCGGTTCCCGATCTACTGAATGATCAGTGAAGGCGGGTGATCTGCGCCAGTTGGCCGCTGATCTCGCTTAGCTTTGCCCAGAGCGCGATCACATGGCCTAGGACGAGCAGCGTCAGCCCGACTCCGGCTCCGCTCATCCAGGTCAGAACGGCCATCCGCGTTTCGATGCTTGCCAGCCGCGCGTCGTAGCTGGCGACTTCCTCGGAGGCTTTGCTGGCCGTAGGATGGCTGACACCGGCTTCGATGAGCGCTTCCCGCAACGCGCCAAGCTGCATGGCCATATCGATCTCCGTCTGACATCCGGAACATGCCGGCACTCAGGCAAAAGGCGAACAGAAGGAGGTGAACACCCATGCGCTGCCCCTTCTGCGGCCATGACGACACCCAGGTGAAGGACAGCCGCCCGACCGAGGATTCTGGCGCCATCCGCCGCCGCCGCTCCTGCATCGGCTGCGGCCAGCGCTTCACCACCGTCGAGCGGGTGCAGTTGCGCGAGCTGACCGTGCTGAAGTCGGATGGCCGCCGGGTGGCGTTCGACCGGGACAAGCTGGCCCGCTCCGTCCGCATCGCGCTGCGCAAGCGGCCGGTGGACGAGGAGCGGATGGAGCGCATCATCACCGGCATCGTCCGCCAGTTGGAGGCGTCCGGCGAGAACGACATTCCATCCAAGCAGGTGGGCGAGCTGGTGATGGAGACGCTGAAGGAGGTGGACGCCGTGGCCTACGTCCGCTTCGCCAGCGTGTACCGCAACTTCCGCGAGGCCAAGGATTTCGAGGCCTTCCTCGGCTCGCTGGACGAACCCACATCGGCGTGATGCCCGACCCGTCCCACATGCGCGCCGCCTTGGCGCTCGCCCGACGCGGCCTGGGCGTCACCTGGCCCAACCCATCGGTCGGCTGCGTCATCGTCAAGGACGGGCAGGTAGCGGGCCGCGGCCGCACCGCGGATGGCGGGCGTCCCCATGCCGAGGTGGCGGCGCTCGCGATGGCGGGCGAGGCGGCGCGGGGCGCCGACGCCTACGTGACGCTGGAGCCGTGCAGCCACAC
>CAXTTH010000123.1:0-6510 GCA_964247035.1 uncultured Acetobacteraceae bacterium | reverse complement strand
GAAGAAGGATGCGGCCCGTCGCGATGTCGAACGGCGGGAGCAGGAAAAGATCTCCATCCTGTCCGCCGCCGAGGAGGCGCGCCGCCGTGACGACGAGGCTGCCCGCGCCGCTGATCAAGCCGCGCGCGAGGCCGCCGTGGCGGAGGCTGAAGCCAGGCGCGCAGCCGACGAAGAGTCCAGTCAGGCTGCTGAGGCGACCATGCCCGCGGAGGCGCGGCCCGCCGCGGCAGCCGCTGTGGCGTCAGCGGCAACACCTTCCCCAGTTGCGCCGGCGACCCCGCTCGAGACGCTGCGGCTAAAGCCGACCCGGCCCGGCGAGGAGGAGGAGGCTCCGCGCCGCCGTCTCGGCATGGCGATTCCGGTGCGCAAGATTCCGGCCACCATCGCCAAGAAAGGCGCGCTCGGCCGCCGGGATGGCCGCATCGACGTGCAGGCCGCCATCGAGGGTGAGGACGAGAAGACCCGCTCGCTGGCCAGCGTGCGCCGCCAGCGTGACCGCGAGCGCCGCCAGCAGGAGCTGGAGCTGCTGCGCTCGGACGGGCTGAAGGTGACCCGCGACGTGATCCTGCCGGACACCATCACGGTGTCCGAGCTGGCCGCCCGCATGGCCGCCCGCGCCAATGACGTGGTGAAGTCGCTGATGCGGATGGGCGTCATGGCGACCGTCACCCAGTCGCTGGACGCCGACACCGCCGAGTTGGTGGTGCAGGAGTTCGGCCACCGCGCCCGCCGGGTCTCCGAGAGCGACGTCGAACTCGGCATCGAGGGCGAGACCGATATCGACACCGACATGGCGATTCGTTCCCCCGTGGTGACGGTGATGGGCCACGTGGACCACGGCAAGACCAGCCTGCTGGACGCGCTGCGCGCGACGGACGTGGTGCGTGGCGAGGCCGGCGGCATCACCCAGCACATCGGCGCCTACCAGGTGACCATGCCGACCGGCAACAAGATCACCTTCATCGACACGCCGGGCCATGAGGCGTTCACCGCCATGCGCTCCCGCGGCGCGTCGGTGACGGACATCGTGGTGCTGGTGGTGGCCGCCGACGACGGCGTGATGCCGCAGACGATCGAGGCGATCCGCCACGCCAAGGCGTCGGGCGCGCCGATCATCGTGGCCATCAACAAGATGGACAAGCCGGACGCCAACCCGGGCCGCGTGCGCCAGGAACTGCTCAGCCACGAGATCGTGGTGGAGGAGATGGGCGGCGAGACGCAGGACGTGGAGGTGAGCGCCACCAAGAAGACGGGCCTCGATAAGCTGGAGGAGGCGATCCTGCTGCAGGCCGAGCTGCTGGACCTGAAGGCCAACCCGGACCGCGGCGCGGAAGGCTCGGTGATCGAGAGCCGGCTGGACCGCGGGCGCGGCCCGGTGGCGACCGTGCTGGTGCAGAAGGGCACCCTGCGCGCCGGCGACATCGTGGTGGCCGGCGCCGAGTGGGGCCGCATCCGCGCCATGACGGACGACAAGGGCAAGCCGGTGAAGGCCGCCGGTCCGTCCGAGCCGGTAGAGCTGCAGGGCTTGTCCAGCGTGCCCCGCGCGGGCGAGCCGTTCGTAGTGGTGGAGAACGAGGGCCGCGCCCGCGAGATCAGCGAGTTCCGCCAGCGCAAGCTGAAAGACACCGCGAGCGGCGTGCAAACGGCGGCCCGCGGCACGCTGGACGAGATGCTGGCCCGCATCCAGGCCGGCGAGCAGAAGGAGGTCGCCGTCGTCGTCAAGGCCGACGTGCAGGGGTCAGCCGAGGCGATCAACGTCACCGTGCTCAAGCTGGCGCACGAGGAGGTGCGGGTGCGGGTGCTGCTCTCCGCGGTCGGGCAGATCACCGAGAGCGACATCCAGCTCGCCAAGGCGTCCAACGCGATGGTGGTGGCGTTCAACGTGCGCGCCACCAGCCAGGCGCGCGACCTGGCGCTGCGCGAGGGCGTGGACATCCGCTACTACTCGATCATCTACGAGGTCGCCGACGACATCGAGAAGATGGTGCGCGGCAAGGTGGCCCCGAAGGCGCGCGAGCGGTTCCTGGGCTACGCCGAGATCCGCAAGGTGTTCGACATCACCAAGACCGGCAAGGTCGCCGGCTGCATGGTGACGGAGGGCCTGGTCAAGCGCGGCGCCGGGGTGCGGCTGCTGCGCGACGGCGTGGTGGTCCACAACGGCGAGCTGAGCCAGCTCAAGCGGTTCAAGGACGACGTGCGCGAGGTGGCCCGCGGCTACGAGTGCGGCCTGTCGTTCGCAGGCTTCAGCGACTTGCGCGAGCTGGACCAGGTGGAATGCTTCGAGGTGGAGTATGTCCCAGGCTGAAAAGAAGGGGGCTGAGAAGAAGGCGTCTAAGCGCAAGGCCGTCAAAGGTCCGACGCAGCGGCAGTTGCGGGTGGGGGAGGAAATCCGCCACCTGCTCTCCGCCCTATTCGTGCGCGGCGAGTTCCGTGACCCGGAGCTGGCCGGCGAGCCGATCACGGTGGCGGAGGTGCGGATCAGCCCGGACCTGAAGAACGCCACCGCCTTCGTCTCCCGCCTGGGCCGCAGCGACGTGGCGGCGGTGCTGCCGGCGCTGAAGCGGGCGGCGCCCTACCTGCGCGGCGAGTTGGCCAGGGAGATGCGGCTGCGCGTCGTGCCGCAGCTCAGCTTCCAGCCGGACGCGGCGCTGGAATACGCGATGCACGTGGACGCGCTGCTGCGGCAGCCCGAGGTGGCGCGGGATTTGGGAGGCGAGTGATGGACGGGTTGGTGCTTCGGGTGGAAGACGGGGCTGTTCTGACCGATGACGTGCTTGAGCGCGTGTCCCGCGGGGAGTCGGTCCAAATCACGAGGGGCGGCGAGGTCCTGGCTGAGGTTGTAGCGGTAGCCGCTCCGACGTCTCGGCTGAGCCAAGCCGAGTTGGATGCCATCTTTGAGCGGGTGGCTGCCAACCGGGAGAAGCTCCGTGAGCTTGGAGTGACGTACTCTCACCAGGACCTCCGCGATCTCCGCGACAATCTCGGGACTTACTGAGAACTTGCCCTTTGTCTTGGATGCGTCCGTAACGCTGGCTTGGCTCCTGCCCAACGATGCCAACAACGAGCGTGCAGTATCACTGAGATCGTGTCTCAGGCGTGACTATCCAACCGTGCCGCAAATATTCCATTACGAAGTGCTGCAAACTTTCGTTCGTCTGGAACGACAGCGCCGTGGCTCAAGCCAGATGCTTGATGGGCAAGTCGAGGATTTGCAAGCCTTGCCGATCGTCGTTGATGCGGAGACTTTCGCCAACCTGTTGCCCCGCATCGTTCCAATGGCTCGCCAGCATCGCCTGAGTGTTTTTGACGCTGCCTACCTGGAACTGGCGGTGCGGCTCGCCTTGCCCCTCGCCACCTTCGATGCCGCCCTCGTCCGCGCCGCCGCAGCCGAGCAAGTCACGATCCTCACCTAAGGCCCCGCCCCATGCGCCGACGCCGCGGCCGCCCGCTGGACGGCTGGCTTATCATCGACAAACCGCCCGGCATGACCAGCACCGATGTGGTCAACCGCGTCCGCCGCGGTTTCGACGCGCAGAAAGCCGGCCATGGCGGCACGCTCGACCCGCTGGCCACCGGCGTGCTGCCCATCGCGTTCGGCGCCGCCACCAAGACGGTGCCCTACGTCATGGACGGCACCAAGCTCTATCATTTCACCCTCCGCTTAGGCGAGGCGCGCGACACCGACGACGCGGACGGCGCTGTCATCGCCGCCTCCCCCGTCCGCCCGACGGACGCCGCGCTGGAAGCCGCCCTGCCTGCCTTTCGCGGCGCCATCATGCAGGTGCCGCCGGCATACTCCGCCATCAAGGTCGCCGGCGAGCGCGCCTACGACATGGCCCGCGAAGGCCGTGCCCCCGTGCTGGAGGCCCGCCCCGCCCGCATCGACCGCTTCGACCTGATCGGCCGGCCGGACGCGGATACCGCCATCTTCGCCGTGCAGTCCGGCAAGGGGGTCTACATGCGCTCCCTGGCGCGCGACCTGGCTGCGGCCTGCGGCGCACTCGGCCATGTCGCGGCGCTGCGCCGCCTGCGGGTGGGGCCGTTCACGGAGGAGCAGGCGATTTCACTGGACAAATGCACCGGCGCGGAGGATACCGCGCCAGCTTCCCCGGACCTCCTGCTCCCAGTCCTGACCGCGCTGGCCGACATCCCGGCGCTGGCCTTGACTGAGGCGGAGGCCTTCCTCCTGTCACATGGCCAGGCGATCAGCCTGGTGGATCTGATGGGGCGCATTCCACGGACGGCCGATCCCGATGGCGGGTTGGCCCGTGCCATGGTGGGGACGCGCGTGATCGGCCTGTGCCGCCTGTCCGAGGGCATGCTCCGGCCGGAACGCCTCCTGTAACCCCCTCCGGAGTACATCCGATGTCGATCACCGCCGAGCGCCGCACGGCGCTCATGACCGATTACGCCCGCCAGGCCGCCGACACCGGCAGCCCGGAAGTCCAGGTGGCGCTGCTCTCCGAGCGGATCGGCAACCTGACCGAGCACCTCAAGACCCACGCCAAGGATTTCCACAGCCGGCGCGGGCTGCTGATGTTGGTCGGCCGCCGCCGCCGCCTGCTGGACTACCTGAAGAATAAGGACAAGGACCGCTACCAGACCTTGATCGGGCGTCTGTCGCTGAGGCGCTAGCTCGGTCATCGACCCGGCGCCAATGGTGGCGTCGGGCACTGCCGCGCAGGGACGCCACAGCATCCGGACTGCGACGGCGCTTTCGGCCACATGGTCGCGGCTCACCCCGCGCCGCCATGCCGCCCGAGACGCCGCACCCGCACCGGCTGCTTCCCCGTCGCCCGCGCGATTTGAGGAAACAACCGCATGTTCAACCATTTCCGCAAGGAACTCGACTGGGGCGGGCGCAAGCTCGTGATCGAGACTGGCAAGATCGCCCGCCAGGCCGACGGCGCCGTGATGGCCCGCTACGGCGACACCATCGTGCTGTGCACCGCCGTCGGCGTGCGCACCGCCAAACCGGGGCAGGACTTTTTCCCGCTCACGGTCAACTACCAGGAAAAGGCGTTCGCCGCCGGCAAGATACCCGGCGGCTTCTTCAAGCGCGAGGGCCGCCCCTCCGAGAAGGAAACCCTGGTCAGCCGGCTGATCGACCGCCCGATCCGCCCCCTGTTCCCGCAGGGTTTCCGCAACGAGGTCCAGGTCGTCGCCACCGTGCTGAGCCACGACATGGAGAACGACCCGGACATCGTGGCCATGGTCGGCTGCTCGGCGGCGCTGACCCTGTCCGGCATCCCGTTCTTCGGCCCGGTCGCCGCCGCCCGGATCGGCTTCATCGACGGTGCCTACGTGCTGAACCCAACGCTCGACCAGATGAAGGGCTTCAAGCTCGACCTGGTGCTCGCCGGCACCAGCGAGGGCGTGCTGATGGTGGAGAGCGAGGCGCACGAGCTGTCCGAGGACGTGATGCTGGGCGCGGTCGAGTTCGGCCACGCCCATTTCCAGCCGGTGATCCAGGCCATCATCGAGCTGGCCGAGCACGCCGCCAAGGAGCCGTGGGATTTGCCGGAGCCGGCGCCCGAGCTAGCAGCACTCAGCGCGCGCATCGGCGAGTTGGCCCGCGCGCCGATAGCCGAGGCCTACCAGGAGCACGTCAAGCAGGTCCGCCAGGAGAAGATCAGCGCCGCCAAGAAGGCCGCGATGGCCCAGCTCGCCGAGGACGGCCTGGACGCCGACAAGGCCAAGGGCATGTTCAAGGGGCTTGAGGCCGACATCGTCCGCAACGCCATCCTGGACACCGGGCTGCGCATCGACGGGCGCGACACCAGGACGGTGCGCCCGATCGTGGCCGAGGTCGGCATCCTGCCCCGCGCCCACGGCTCCGCCCTGTTCACCCGCGGCGAGACGCAGGCGCTGTGCGTGGCGACGCTGGGCACCGGCCAGGACGAGCAGATCATCGACTCGCTGGAAGGCGAGAGCCGGGCGCACTTCATGCTGCACTACAACTTCCCCCCCTACTCCGTGGGCGAGGCCGGCCGCATGGGCAGCCCGGGCCGCCGCGAGATCGGCCACGGCAAGCTGGCGTTCCGCGCCGTGCGCCCGTTGCTGCCGAGCAAGACCGAGTTCCCCTACACGCTGCGGGTGGTGAGCGAGATCACCGAGAGCAACGGCTCCTCCTCCATGGCAACCGTCTGCGGCGCCTCCCTGTCCCTGATGGACGCGGGCGTGCCGCTGCTGCGCCCGGTAGCGGGCATCGCCATGGGCCTCATCAAGGAGGACCGCGGCTTCGCCGTGCTGTCCGACATCCTGGGCGACGAGGACCACCTCGGCGACATGGACTTCAAGGTGGCCGGCACCGAGCAGGGCATCACCAGCCTGCAGATGGACATCAAGATCACCTCCATCACCTTCGCCATCATGCGCACCGCGCTGGAGCAGGCGCGCGAGGGCCGCCTGCACATCCTGGGCGAGATGGCCCGCGGCCTGTCCGGCGCGCGCGGCGAGGAAGTTCACGAATGCGCCGAACTCGGCCGTCTTCACCACCTTGCCGTTGTA